>JBOHTT010000298.1:0-4035 GCA_050733775.1 Vulcanimicrobiaceae bacterium | reverse complement strand
CTCATCGCTTGCGTGAGAAACGACGCGCTCGCGCGCCGCAGAAACGCCGCACGGCGTCGCGCGATCGAGGAACGCGAAGCCGGGCTGCAGCCTTCGGTTGAATTCGACGTTCCGGATCACATCGAAGCCGCGCGCGTTCGCTCGTCGTTGAATACCTTGCCGGACGATCAGCGGCGCGCGCTCGAGCTGGCATATTTTGCCGGTATGACGCACCGCGAAATCGCCGCGGCACTCAACGAGCCGCTCGGCACGATCAAAAGCCGCCTCGCGCTCGCGTTGCGGCGCTTGGCGCGCGAGCTGGGCGAACCGCAAGGAGCCGCGCAGTGAACGAGCATTATAGCGAAGAGCTCGAGCTGTACGCGCTCGGCGATCTCGACGAACAAGACCGCGCGGCGATCGAAGCCCATGCCCTCACGTGCGCCGAATGTGCGCGCCGGCTCGGCGAGGCGGAAGAAACGCTAGCCTCGATGTCGAGTCTCTTGCCTGCGTATCGCGCGCCGCAGCGGCGTCCGAGCACGTGGAAGCCGACGGCACGCATCGCTGTCGCGGCAGCGTTCGTCGCGGGGCTGCTCGTCGCAGCGTTCACGCTCGCGTTCGTCAACGTCGGCAGCGGCTCGAACGACGACGTCCGCGCGCAAATCGCGATGACGCACGCGCACTTCCAGCACGTCCAGCTCGCGCCCGTCGCCGCCGGCGCACCGGCAGCCAAAGTCATCTACGCGCAGGACCGCTCGTGGCTCTACGTCATCGTCGATGACGGCCGGTCCGGCTACCGGCTGCTGTCGGCCGGCCCTTCCGGCGCGCACGAATTGGCCGCGCTCGTCGCGCACGGCGGGTCTTCATCGGTCTTCATCGAGCATCCGCCGGATTCGAGTACGCTCGAGCTCGCTTTAGGCTCGAGCGTCGTGGCGCGGGGAACTCTTCGCTAGAAGCGAACAACCCGCGCCGATGGCGACTTCGACACTCAAAATTCGTACCGGCAAATTCTACGACGGTACGCTCGACCAGCCGCGCAGCAACGTCATCGTCACGATCGAGGACGAACGCATCGCGTCCGTCGCCCCGGCTGACGGCGCGAAACCCGATCGCGAAGCCGCGGCGATCGTGCCCGGTCTCATCAACGCGCACGCGCATTTGGAATTCAACGGTGAGCCCAACGTCCTCAGCGTCGTCGTGTTGCTCACTTCGGAGCAAAAGCTGATGGCGTGCGTCGAGAATGCGCGAAAGACGCTGCGTGCCGGCGTGACGGCCGTCCGCGATCTCGGCTCGAGCGGACGCAACAACATCGAAGCGCGCAATGCGATCCAAAAGCGACAGATCGAAGGTCCGACCATCGTTGCGGCCGGCCAACCGATCGTGATGACCGGCGGGCACGGCTGGTGGGCGGGTGCGCGCGAAGCCGATGGGCCGTGGGACGTGCGTCAAGCCGTGCGCGAGCAGCTCAAAGCCGGCGCCGATTGCATCAAGATGATGGCGACCGGTGGCGTGCTGACGCCGGGGGCGGTTCCCGGCAACGATCAGCTCACCGAAGAAGAGATGCGTGCCGGCGTCACCGAGGCGCACACGCACGGGATGCGCGTGACGACGCACGCGATCGGTACCAACGGCATCAAGAATGCGATTCGCGCAGGGGTCGATTCCATCGAGCACGGTATGCTCATCGACGACGAAGGAATCGCGCTCATGAAAGAACGCGGGACGATGCTGGTGCCGACGTTGAACGCGTGCATGGGCATCGTCGAAAACGGCGAGGGAGCCGGAATTCCGAAGTTCATGGTCGACAAAGCTCGAGCAATCGTCGAGCGCATGGGCGAGAATTTTCGCCGCGCGCGCAAAGCCGGCGTGCGATTCGCCGGCGGCTCGGACGCCGGTACGCCGTTTAACTACCATGACGGCTATTGGCGCGAGATCGAGCTCATGGTGGAAATTCTGGAGATGACGCCGCAAGAGGCGCTGCACGCGGCGACGCAGGTTTCGGGCGAGCTGCTGCGCGTTCCCGAAGGGCATCTGACGCCCGGAGCTTTCGCCGATCTGCTCTTGCTCGACGGCGATCTCGAACGCACGATGACGCCGCTGAAGAAACCGGTTGCCGTCGTCAAGCGCGGCAGCATCGCATTTCAGCGCGTGTGAATCTCGCCGGCACGCGCGTCGCAATTCTCGCGTCGATCGCGTGGCCCGCGCCACCGCCGGGTTACGGGCCGTGGGAGCAGATCGCCTATAACATCGCCGAAGGCATGCATCGTCGCGGACTCGACGTCACGCTGTTCGCGACCGGCAATTCGCACACGAGTGCAAAGCTGGCATCCGTCGTTCCGGTCGGCCTGAGCGAAGACCGCACGCTCAATCCCGACGTCTACACGGCCTTGCATATCGCCGCGCTTTTCGAGCGCGCGGGCGATTTCGATCTCATCCACAATAACTTGGACTGGAAGCCGTTGACGTACGCGCTCGCGACGAAAACGCCGCCGATGCTCACGACGGTCCACGGTTTTTCCGCACCGCCGATTCTCGCAGCCTATTATCGCGCCGCCGAGCGCAGCTTCTTCTGCTCCATCAGCGATGCAGATCGCGATCCGGGTCTTGCGTATCTCGGCACGGCGTACAACGGCATCGATCCGAACGAGTTTACGTTCGTTTCGACGCCAGGCGACTATTTGGTGTTTCTCGGCCGCTGGCATCCGGAGAAAGGCGCGCACATCGCAATCGAAATCGCGAAGCGCGCGGGCGTGCGACTCAAGATGGCAGCAATTCCGCAAGACGAACGGTACTTTGCCGAAGAGATTGCACCGCACGTCGACGGGGATCGAATCCAAAATCTTGGGCCGGTAGAACGCGAAGCGCGCGACGAACTTTTGCGCGGCGCGCTCGCGCTCGTGCACATGAACACGCGACCGGAGCGCTTCGGGCTTACGATGGTTGAAGCGATGGCCTGCGGCACGCCCGTGCTGGGGTCGCGGCTCGGCTCGACGCTCGAAATCGTTGAAGACGGCAAGACCGGATTTCTCTGCGATTCCGCGCTCGAAGCCGTCAGTCGCGTCGGCGAGCTGGCGGCGCTGTCGCGGCATGCGTGCCGCCGTCGCGTCGAGCAGATGTTCACGGTAGAGCGCATGGTCGACCGCTACTGCGAGGTTTATGCGGAAGTGCTGCACCTGCGCACCCCGTCGCCGCCCACCGAAGAGCAGCGAGCCGCCCGCGAGCACGATTGGTGGGACCGGCCGCAGGCGTTCACCGACATGCCGCCCAAAGCTACGCGCCTATGTTATTAGGCGTTTCCGTCGTCATGCTGGGTGCGAGCGATCTCGCGAAATCGGTCGCGTTCTATCGCGACAAGATCGGACTGCAGCTCACGTCGGAAATCGAAAATTTTGCCTTCTTCGACGGCGGCGGCACGACGCTCGCACTCAGTCGCGCGCACGCGCAGCACAGTCCGTCGATCATCGGCGCAACGGAAATCGTCTTCGGCGTCGACGGCGTCAAGGCGGAATACGATCGCCTCGTCGCGCGCGGCGTCGTCTTTCAAATGAAACCGCACGACATCAACGGTAAGGAATGGGCAGCGTCGTTCACCGATCCGGACGGCCACTTGCTCTCGATCTTCGGGCCACCGTAGCTCTAGTCGCTCAGCGCGTTGCGCGCAGCACCAAAAAACACGGATCGACGGCGTCGGCAACGCGCGGCTCGACGATTTTCGCGATGCGCCAACCGGTATCGACCAGCGCGCTGACGATCGCTGCGAGCGGACGGCGCCAATAGCGCGCCTGCTCCTCGACGACCATACCGCTCGAAAAATAATCGACGCCGAGTCCTTCGTGCAGCCCGCGACAGGGATGATACGACGAAAACACGAGCGCCGCACTCGGCCGCGTCACGCGCCGAAACTCGCGCATCAGCGGTTCCCATTCCGGAACGTTGTGCAGCGTCAACGACGAAAAGATGAGATCGAACGATTCTTTTGCCATCGGCAGCGCATCGTGCAAATCGTGCTCGTTTGGATCGATCTGAACGAGATGCGCGCCGCGTTCGCGTAACCAGGCG
>JBOHTT010000297.1:0-3924 GCA_050733775.1 Vulcanimicrobiaceae bacterium | reverse complement strand
AAGAATGTCCGGCATTCGATCTTGCAATTGCGCTCGCGCTGCTCGGCATCGACGAACAAGTCGATCGTCTCGCGCTGCAGGGCTTCGTCGCACTCGGCGAGCTGACGCTGGACGGCGGCGTCAATGCCACGGCCGGCATCTTGCCGATGCTCATCGGCGCGCGACGCGCCGGTTTCACCCGCGTCCTCGTTCCGGCAGACAGTATCCGGGAGGCGCTGCTCGTCGACGGCCTCGAAGTCTATGCAGTCACGTCGTTGCGCGACGCCGTCGCGGTGATCTTAGGTCACGGCGCCAAATTTCGCGTCACCTCCCCGAGCGGCACGTCGAGCGTGCCGCACAAACCGATGCGTAACGGCGATTACGCGGACGTGCGCGGGCAGAGCGGTGCGAAACGCGCGCTCGAAATCGCAGCGGCAGGCGGTCACAATTTGCTGCTCGTCGGCCCACCCGGCTGCGGGAAGACGATGCTCGCGCAGCGTCTGCCTTCGATTCTGCCGCCGATGTCGACGAACGAATCGCTCGACGTCACGAAAATCTATTCCGTTGCCGGGTTGCTCGGACAGACGCCGCATCTCGTGACGGAGCGGCCGTTTCGCTGCCCGCATCATACGATTAGTGAAGCCGCATTGGTCGGCGGCGGCAGCATTCCGAAGCCCGGCGAAATCTCGCTCGCGCATCACGGGGTGCTCTTCCTCGACGAGCTGCCGGAGTTTCGGCGCAGCGCTTTAGAAGTGATGCGGCAGCCGATCGAAGACGGAACGGTGACGATCGCGCGCTCCGCCGGTACGTTCAACTATCCGGCGCGTTTCATGCTCGTCGCTTCGATGAATCCGTGTCCGTGCGGTTTGCGCGGCACCCGCGATGCGGATTGCCGCTGCGACGACGCCGTCGTGAGCAAATACGTCGCAAAACTCTCGGGACCGTTGCTCGACCGCATCGACTTGCAAATCGAAGTCAGCCGCATCTCGTACGGCGAGCTCGTGGACGGCGAGCCGGCCGAACCGTCCAGCGCGATACGCGCGCGCGTCGTTTCGGCACGCGAACGTCAGCGAGCGCGGTATCAGTCGCTCGGCATCGAGAGCAACGCGCAGCTCGCGCCCGGTCAGCTACGACGATTTTGCGGGCTCGACGACGCCGGCGCGGCGTTGCTGCGCGACGCGTGTGAGGCGCGTCGTCTTTCCGCCCGCGCCTTCGATCGCATCGCGCGCGTGGCGCGCACGATCGCCGATCTCGCAGAAAGTCCGACGATAGCGCGCGAACACGTTGCCGAGGCGATCCGTTATCGATCCCTAGAGCGGATCGGAACTAGACGAGTGGCTTGAAACGCGAAAGTGGAGGCTATTCGCTATCACCTTCTGCAGACTAAGCGCGAATTGACGTTGACGATATCGCCGTGGCACGGAAGCCGAAGCCAAGAGCGCTGCCCCCACGTGCCCTTGTGGTTCTTACAGACCGCCGTCAGCTGCCCGTTCTGAACGTGAATCTTCCAGCAGCTCTGCTCGTAGGAGCCGTGCGGTATTTTTTGCGCGTCGGACGGCTGGATACCAACCACGAAGACAAATGCGACCGCGGCGCAAGCCATTACCAAATGCTTCATTTCAGCCCTTTCTGTGAAGAGTTTTGCTGCTGCGTAAGCTGCGTGGCCGCACGTCAGTTCCCTTTTGGAGTACCTGAGCCGAGAGATATGGAATCGCGAGGACCGTGGCCGAGCCGATCAACGCATTTCACGATCTGTGGCAGCTAGGTCTCGTTCCCGAGCCGCAGCGCGCCTGGGACACGCTGGCACTCGTCATTCCTCCATCGCGCCTCGAGGATTTCGAGCGGCTAAGTTCGCTCGTGACCGACCATCCGAACCTGAGGAAATTCGGTCGCGATTACGCGTTCGTGTCGCTTGCAGACCAGGCGGCGCCCGCGAACTGGCGCACGATCCTTCCACAAGAAATCACGGCGACGTTTCGCCGTGTGGAAGCGCGTCACGGCATCGTGCATTTGCTTCCCGATAGCGAGCTGCGATTTCAAGAAGCAGCGCGCCTTGCCGGCGCGCCGGTCCGCGGAGTTTACGCCCTCGCGATCGCGTACGCGACGGAGAAAATCGCGGATCTCACGCCGATAGTACGGCAGCTTCGCGCGCGCCTGAAGAAAGAACCGTTCGCCGTTGCCTTCGAGCGGCAACTGCAACATCTGCGCACGACGCCGCGGCTAACCGGCCTGAGCCCCGTGGAGCGATAAACGTTCCTCGAGCACGTCGAGCGGCATCGTGCCGCCGCCGAGCACGATGTCGTGGAATTCTTTGATGGAAAAGCGTTCGCCGAGCGCCGCTTTCGCGCGCTCGCGAAGCTCGAGAATGCGCAGCTGTCCGAGCATATACGAACACGCTTGTCCGGGCCACGCAATATAACGCTCGACTTCAGCAGCGGTGATGCCGTATTCGATCGCCCGTTCCCGCGTCCAACGCATTTCGTGCAAACCCGTATCGACGACGAGACGGCGCGCGCGAAAGAGCTGCATCTCGAGAAATCCCAGCCGCGACGGTAAGTCGCCGTCGTACCAGCCGTTTTCGTCGGCCAGACGCTCGGCATAGAGCGCCCAACCCTCCCCGTACGATGAATCGAAACCGAACGCGCTGCGTTTGCGAAAATGCGGCAGACTCTCGGCCTCGCCTTGGATCGCGAGCTGGAAATGATGTCCGGGAATCGCTTCGTGATAGGCAGTCGACTTGAAGCCGATGCCGAGCCAGGGGACTTTCGTGTCCACCTCCGCCAGCGGAACCCAATAGATTCCCGGCAGGGTGCCGTCCGGCGCAGGCGGCGTGTAATGCGCCGCGGCGCTGCGCTCCGAAAATTCCGGCTCGCGCCGGACCGTTACGGGCGAACGCGGACGCAGCGCAAAGTGCTCGCGCGAGCGCCGTTCGGCGTCGTCGATGATTTCTTGCAATCGCGTCAGAATCGCCGCGCGCTCGTCGTCAGCCGGCGGCAGTTGCAAGGACGCGTTGAGCCGCGCGATCCGCTCGTCGATCGCGCCGCCGGTGTAGCCGAGCTGCACGAGAATCGCGTTCATCTCACGTTCGATGCGCGCGACCTCGCGCAAACCGATCTCGTGGATCTCTTTCGCCGAAAGCCTCGATCCCGCCGAAACGGCAAGCTGGTGCGCGTAGTAGGCCGCGCCGTTCGGCAGCCTCCACGCACCCGCATCATTCGACGAGCTTGCGAGCTGCTCGCGCAACAGCGTGCCAACGCGGCCGAACGCGGGGACGATGCTGTCGCGCACGACGTCGCGGGCCAACGCGACGAGCTTCTCAGCCTGGTCTGGACGGATGCCGTCGAGGCCGATTAGCTGTCGCCGCAAGGACGTGACGAACGTGTGTTCTTCCGGGGCTCCGTTTGCGAGCGAGTCGAGCTGGACCATCGTACGCTCGAGAATGACGCGCGGCGGAAGAATGCCCGCCGCTGCTGCGGACTTGCTTTCGTCGATGCCTCGATCCAGGCACTCGGCGAACTGCGCCAAGCGCGCACAGTAGTTTTCGGCGTCGCGCTCGTTGCGAATCGGATGCGTGGACGTCATGAAGTGCACGAGCCCGACGTGCAAGCCGACGATCTGATTGAAGACAAACCGGTGGTGCGCAAAATCTTCTTCTGCGACCGCATCGCCAAGACGCCGTTCGATGATGGCGGCTGAGACGCGTTGTTCGCGCGAGAGCGCGTCGCGTGCGAACTGCCGCAGCTCCTCGAGACCGCGACGCGCAAGATTCGCCGCCTCTTTCACCGCGGATGCACCGTACGTGACACCGAATTGTCCGGTCAGACCGAGACGGCGATCGACGGCGTCTTGCTCGGAACCGGAAAAGTACTGCTGCATGGTGCAGAGCTGCGGATTCTGCCGAGCCCAATCTGCCGTAAAACCGTCCACCCAGCGATCGAATTCAGC
>JBOHTT010000296.1:0-14192 GCA_050733775.1 Vulcanimicrobiaceae bacterium | reverse complement strand
ATATAGCGCAGAACCGCCGTCTCAAGCTCCAACCGCGCATTGCCGGAGAGTCTTGCGGCAGCCAGCGCATCGATGGTGAGCCGCAATCCGCGAACGATGCGCGCCTGCGGCGTTGCCTCGGCCAGCTCGGCGGCAGCGGCGGCGTCGTCGGCGGAGAGATCGTGGGAGAGCAGCGCGGGGTCGACGCGCGCAACGAGCAGATGCCGCAGCTCGGCGATAAGGCTGCGCAAAAGCACCTGCATGTCGAGGCCTTCATCGCTCGCGTTTTCGACCGTCCGCAGCGCCCCGACGGTCTCGCCTGCCAGCATCTCGCGCAGCAAGCGCACTGCCGTCTCCCGCCCGGTCGATCCGAAAGCCGCTTCGAAGGCGGCTAAATCGACGCGACCGCTGCCGAACGCCGCAGCCTGCTCGAGCATGGTGAGCGCGTCGCGCAAACCTCCCTCTGCGCGATACGCAATCGCACCCAGCGCCGCGTCGTCGATTTGAATGCTTTCCGCCTCGGCGATAACGCGCATGCGTTCGATCATCGTGGCCACGGCGATGCGGCGAAACGCATAGCGTTGACAGCGCGAGAGAATCGTTGCCGGCAGCGCTTCCGGCGCCGTCGTGCACAAGATGAACACGGCATGCTCGGGCGGTTCTTCCAGCGTCTTGAGGAACGCATTGGCGCCCGCCGGCGTGATCATGTGCGCTTCATCGATGATGTACACTTTGCGGCGCATCGTCGCGGGGGCAAACTTCACCGCGTCGCGCAGCGCACGAATCTCGTCGATGCCGCGATTGCTGGCGGCGTCGATCTCGAGCACGTCCAGTGCCGTGCCGTCCAAAATGGCGCGGCAATTGTCGCAAGTATTATCCGGCGTTGCCGTCGGGCCGCGCTCGCAGTCGATGCAGCGCGCGAGAATCTTCGCCGCGGAAGTCTTACCTGAGCCGCGCGGGCCCGAGAACAGATACGCGTGGGCTAAGCGGCCGGTCTCGAGGGCGGTCGTGAGCGTCTTGACCACCGCTTCCTGGCCGACCAGCTCCGCGAACGTGCGCGGCCGCCAGGTTCGATAAAGAGACACGCCTCAACGTTCCGGTCCACAGGTCTGCCGCCCCTCGTGCGCGCGGCTCCGGGACGACTGTTTCGCTTGCTTTCTGCCTGGGTACGAAAAGCCCGGCGCGGCGGTATCGCCAGCGCCGGGTTTTACGTCTGGAGGCGCTTTGAATTTAGAGGCGGCGCTACGCGAGAAGTTGGGGTTCGAAAAGTTTCACCCCGGCCAAGAAGACGTTATCTTGCGCGTCATGGCCGGCCAAAATACGCTCGCGATTCTCGCGACCGGCGCCGGTAAGAGCTTGTGCTACCAGTTGCCCGCTTTGCTGCTCGACGGCACGACGGTGGTCGTCAGTCCGCTGATCGCGCTGATGAAAGATCAGCTCGACATGCTGCGCGATCGCGGCGTGCACGAAGTGGTCGCACTCAATTCGACGCTTTCAGAAGATCAAGAAACAGCCGCCATCGAGCGTGTTGCGCGCGGCGAAATCAAAATCGTGTTCGTCACGCCGGAAAAACTCGAGGACAACGCGTTCGTCGGTATTCTCAAGGGCATTCGCGTGCCGGTTTTCGTCGTCGACGAAGCGCATTGCATCAGCCAGTGGGGACACGATTTCAGGCCTGCATACCTTGGCCTCGGCCACATTATTGCGGAGCTGCACCATCCGACGGTTTTGGCGCTGACGGCAACGGCGACTCCGGCGGTGCGCGACGACATCCTCACGCAGCTCGGCATCCCCGGCACCAAAACGATCGTCAAAGGATTCGATCGTCCCAATCTGTGCTACGAAGTTTTGCGCACCGAATCGGAAAGCGCCAAGCTGCGCATCCTGCGCGACCTCTTCGCGAAAGGCCTCGAAGGCACGGGCATCATCTACACGGCGACGATCAAGAACGCGCTCGACGTGCAGAAGCACCTCGTGGAAAACCTCCAGCTTCCGTGTGCGGTGTATCATTCGAAGCTGCAAAAACACGATCGTGTCGCCGTCCACAATCTCTTTCAAGCCGAAGAGATTCGTGCCGTCGTTGCGACGAACGCGTTCGGTCTCGGCATCGACAAAGCAAATATCCGGTTCGTCGTCCACTACGATCTGCCGGGATCCGTGGAGGCGTACACGCAGGAGGCCGGCCGGGCGGGCCGCGACGGAAAACCGTCGCGCTGCATACTTCTCTATCGCATGAGCGACACGCGCGTGCAGAACTACTTCCTGACCGGCAAGTATCCGGACATCGAAGAAGTTCAAAAGGTCTTCGGGACGCTGACGCTCTTCGGCGATCAAGAAGGCGGCGTTTCCCTGACCGATCTGCGTAAGATCTCGCAGCTGCCCCTTACCAAGCTCAAAGTGATCTTGGCGCTGCTCAAAAAGAGCGGCTATATCGGCACGACTATCCGCAGCCGCTACATGCTCTTCGCGCCCAGGGGCGGACCGCGCGTTCTCGACCTCGCGAATTACGAAACGAAGAAAGCGTACGACCAGAGCCGTTTGGCGATGATGCTGCAATACGCGGAATCCGCGTCGTGCCGGCGCAAGTTCATTCTGAACTACTTCGGCGAGGAATACGATCGCGTGCTGTGCGGCGCATGCGACAATTGCTTGCGCGAGCTGCACAGGCGTTCTGCGGCAAGGCTGCTGCCCGAAGCCGTCCCCATCGTGACCGGCAACGGCTTCCGCATCGGCGACGTCGTGCAGCATTCAAAATTCGGGCAAGGCACCGTGGAGCGCGCAGAGAAAGATTTGGTAACGGTGCTCTTCCCGAGCGTCGGCTACAAGACGCTGCTCGCCTCCGCCGTGAGGCGCGCCGCGGCGGAACCCGTCGCCGAGAAGATCGCATGAGGATTTTCGGGCAGACTTCTTGCGCAATCTCATCGCGCCGGCGCTATTCGGCGTCGCGTGTTTGTTCTGGAGCGGAGGCGTTGGGCTAGCACCCGCCGTCGCGCAGACCCGCGTCCCCGCCGGGACGATCGCACCGCAGACCACAGTTCGCGTCACCGGCAATCCCGCTACCGCCGCGTTCATTCGAACCGTTGCTGCCGCTGCGGCGCGCGCGGCCGCGCAGCTGACCCCGGGCGCCCGAATTGCGCTCGACCCGGATTCGGTCGAAGGTGCCCGCGACTTGGCGCTCAGCGACGTGCTCACGGTGAACGTGCCGCTACAGCTGAACTCCGGCGACGACGGCGCGTACTTCTCGGTCGTTGGTTGGACGCGAGTGCGCGTCGAGAACGTGGCGCTGCCGCACATCCGGCCCAAGCAGTTGGTGGTCAGCGATTATCCCGAGCAGCTGCGCGAAAACGGCGTGCTCTTCGCGACGACGCTCGACCGCAGTGCGGGCTCGCAGCGTTTCTTCTACTATCACGACAATCCAGCGGACCAGCCCGCGCGGCGCATCCTACTGCGCGCGAACAACGCGTCCCCGCAACCCGCCGTCCTGCAATTCATCAGCGGCGAAGGCGGGCCGGAGCCGAGCGGCATGGAGGCCGGCCACCTCTCGACGCTGCGATTTCTCGCCCGTGTGGCGCAGAACGAAGGCAACGTCATCGTCATTCCGCCGAACGCGACGGCGACGCTCGTCGATCAGCCGTTGCCGCCGGGTAACGTCGTCAGCAATCTGTTGCAGCTGCGCGAGCTCGAAGGCGATCCGGTCGAGGTCACGCTGATCGCGCAAGGCGCGAGCGATTCCGCCGGCCGCCCGGTGAACCCAACCGGGCTCCTGCAAAGCGCGGTCAAACACGCACGCGGCGTCTATCGCGTTCCGGAGTTCTCGTACGACTACGCATACGATATCGGATCCGACAGGCCGCTCGAGATTCCGATCGGCGTGCTGCCGCTTCCGAATCTTCGCGAAGGCGAAGTCCTCGGCGGCGATTACGGCGTCTTGCAATCGATCGCGCTCACGGTTCGCAATCCGACGAATAGCGAAGCGCCGATCGCACTGTACGAAAATCCGCGCGGCGGAAGCGCCACGGGAACCTACATCATCGATCTAACGCTCGTGCAATCGCACGCGGCCGCGGCATTTTCGAAATGGAAGCTCCGACAGTACCGCGTGCCGCCACACGGCGTCTTGCGCATTTCGGTCGTGACGATGCCGGAAGGCGGCTCGTCGTATCCCGTGCGATTGATCGTTGCGCCCGACGACGGCAGCGCGCCGCCGGGTTCACCGGCGTCGCCGGTCTATTAGTGGCCTGCGACGCCAGGTCGTGTAGCGCCGTTGCGAGCACCACGGGGCGCTGGCTAGGCGCGAGGAGGGAGCATAGCTGGGCGCTCTGTGACCGACGAGCAACGACTCCAGCGCGCCCGTGCCGCCGCAACCCGAAGGGCTGCCCAGCGGCGCTGCACGGACCTGGCGCCGCAGGCCACTAGCTCTTCTTGCCGCGGACGCGCGCGATGATGTCGCGCGCGAGCGTCATCGCGGAGGCTTTCGCTTCTTCGTAGAGCTGCGTCGCGTCGGCCGCGCTCATCTGGCGCCCGTGCTCGTAGAAGAACGTGACGCCTTCACCGACGACGATGGTCCCCGCGTACGCAATCGCGCCTTTGATCGCGATCCCGGCGACCGGAATGAACCCCGAAAGCTCGCGCGAGAGCGCGCGCCAGCCGAAACCGCCGCCGACGACCGGCAGCAGCTCCCATACGCGTTGCAAATCCGGATCGCGGCCGTAACACGCGCCGACTTGCAGCACGAGCGCCATTTGCAGTCCGGTGATTGCGACCATGTCGCCGGCGGACGCGATCGGACCGATCACCAGCCCCGCGAGCGGAACGTGATCGAGCACGGCGCTTGCCGCAGCAACCGTCAGCGAGCGTCGCGCGCAATCGCGCGTGAGCTTTGCAGCGCAGAATTCGCGCAACACCGGAAGCCGGCGCGCCACCGCCACTTCGACGCCGCCGCACGCTTGCACGAGATGTGGGAAGAAACTCGCGCGCAGAGTCGGTATTTCCAGCGACGTCACCGCGTATTCGCCGATCTTGCCGCTCTCCGGCGCGTTCGCCGGCGCGGAGGGCGTGACGTCGGTATGCACCGTCACAGAAAAAATTGGAAGCTTCAGCGCGAGAAGCGACGCAAAATCTGCGCCTTCCTGATCGCCCGGACGTCCGAGAAACACAACGGCCTTGGTATCGTTGGCGGTGAGAACGGGACGTCCCGGATACAGCGTCTCGAGCGTCGCCGACGCATCTGTCGCACCGCTCGTTCCGGTGAGCAAGGTCGAGCGCATCTCCGCGATGAGGGACAGATCGCCGCACAAGAAAATCCGGAACGGCCGCTTGACGTCGGCGTGAATCGAGCCGACGTCGACGCCGCCGCGAACGCGGCGAAGGAGCTCGGCGGTACCCAAAACGGACGATCTCATTGCGTACAGTCTACCCCGCCGAAGGGCGGAGGGTTTCGGTCAGACGGGTTGGCCCGACGCTTCCTTGAGGGGGTCGTCCACATAGTCGAGGTAGATCAACCCCAAGAAGATCTCGAGCGCCTTCGCGCGCATCCCGCGCGCATTGGCGACTTCCGCCATCGAGCGATTCTCCGCTTTGGCTTCGTGCACGATCGCCATCGGCGTCGCGTCCGTGTCGGCTGCGATGATCGTTGCCGCTGCGACGTCACCCGGCGTCAGGTCGTTCGCGACCATGTCGTCATATGTGAGCTCCGAGTTCGGCCAGCGGACGGCGAGCGCGCGGCGAAGCGTTTCAAAACGTTCGTTCGGAAAGCCTAGGCCGAGCATGGTGATGCGAGTTTGCAATTGCGTTGCGCGTGCCATGTCGAAAAGCTGCTCTGATTCCGAGGCGGCGACCGCGGCTTTGTTCATCTGCTCGACCGCTTGCGTCATCGACGGAAGCATCCGATTGTAGTCGACCGCGCTGATGTCCCCAAACGGATCCGGATGCGCGGCTCCGAGGAACTTGAAAAACAAATCGACTTGCGCCAGGGCGACGTCGACGAGCGCAAGCGAGCCACGCGCAGCGTCGGCAGCGCGTATCATGTCGCCGTTCTCTTCTTTCATCGCCGCGAACATTCGCGGATAGCTTGGGAACAGCGCGAGTGCCGGCGCCGGCGGTTGCGCGAGCTTGAGCGGTGCGCCGAGATCGTTGTAGATCTGCGCGTCGTCCTTGACCATCCCGCCCTCTTTGCTCTTCTTCGGATCGAGGGTACCGATGCTGCTGATCGTCGCCGACGATTTCGCGAGCGCTGCGTCGAGCGAGCGCGCGATGGCCATGAAGTTCTTGGTGACGACTTCCATACGCGAGTGCGGCCGCGCTTGCAGGCGACCGAGGTCGAACGGAATGCTGTAGGCAATCCCCTGCACTCGCGAATTCAACAGTTTAAGCTGCTGCGTCCCGCCTTCACGGCGCGTTTGCAGTTGCGTGACTGCTTGCGCTTCGTCGGCTTGTGCTACGGCGAATTGATCGCGTAGCGGCTGCAAATCGGCCCGCAGCAAATCGGTCTTCTTGACAGCATCGCGTAAGGCCGTGAGATGCAGTTGCGCGACCTTGGTGGCCTCGGCGTTTCCGAGCGTCGCGACCTGCGCAAGCGTCTGTTCGCTCTTGGAGTGCTGGCCCAGCGTCAGTTGCATCTCGCCCATGCCGAGCAATGCTTCGGGATCGTTCGCATCGCGCTTGAGTATTTGCGCAAACTCGGTGGCGGCGATGCTGTAGCGCCCTTCGGTCTCGTTATGCAGAGCGGTGACGAGCAGCTGCGGCGTCGAGCGGATTTGGACGTTGACGTCCGGATTCTTGAGGAGCGCCTTGATGCGATCCGGCGTTGCCGGATGATCTGCGAACATGCGGTCGACAATATTTTCGTGGTCGTTATGCGCCGCGTTGAGGTGCTGCATGAACGTCACGGCAGCATACGGATCGTATCCGGCGCGGGACATGAGCAGTACGCCGTATGCGTCCGCCTGACTCTCGTCTTCGCGAGACCACTTCATCAGGAGTCCGGCTTCCGCGACCTGCCCGAAGCGCCACACGATCGGCGAGAACAGCGAAGCGAGACCGAAGATTATGTTCGCGATCTGCGCCTTGTTTGCGAACATGACGGCGTGCCGGCGCTCGATGTGCCCCGTCTCGTGCCCGATCACGGCGGCGAGCTCGTCGTCGGACTGCACGAAGTCGAGCGTCCCTTCGTCCATGTAGACGAAGCCGCCCAGCGTCGAGAACGCGTTGATGTCCGGGACGTCGAGGATCTTGATCGAGTAGGGCACGTCCTTGCGCGCGGTTTGGGCCCAGAGCTTGTGCGCGATCTCGGTCGCCCAGGCGACCTCGAGGGGGTCCTTGACGACGGTGTAGGCATCCTGGACTTGGCGATCGGCCTGCTGGCCGATCTGAATTTCGCTCGCAGTTGAAAGCGCGACCGCCGGCTGTGCCGGGGTGTAGGCACACAGCAGGGCCAGAATGAGCGCGATGGGCACAGCACGACGCATAAGGCCGCTCCGTTTCGACGGGGCTACTCTCAGGTGCTCCTGTGGAACCCGTGTGCATAAGCGGAAATTCTTGTGCACGGCTTGTGAAGAGGGCAGGGCGCGCACCTCGGCGCTCGGCAATCGCGCGGCATGATCCGCGGAAAGGCCGGCGGTCTGGAAATCATCTTTTCAGGCCGGCCGTTTGCTGATGCGTACGACGACCTCTTGGCGCAATTGCGCGGGGGTGGGGGCTTTTACCGCGGGACGGAGGCGACTGTCAGCTTCGACCAGGTGCCCAGCACCGACGAGCTCCAGCGCGTCGCGGTCGCGCTGAGCGGCGCCGGCATCGCGTGGGACGGCGCCTACGCCTTGGAGGACACGCCGGAATCCGCTCCTTTGCGGTCCACACCCATACCGGGGCGCAGCGTACAACTCTCCGACGGGGCGCGCTCGCTGGTCGCGGATTTCGCAGGCGCGCGCTCCGACGTGCGGCAGCGCCGTCATCGCGTGCCGCGCCGGCAAATTGAAGCGCCACCGCCGCTGGTTGCCGTGGCGGAACGCGCAGCGCCGGCTCCCGCCGAGCCCGGCGTGCTGTACCATCGCGGGACGCTGCGCGGAGGGCAGTCGTTGGCGAACGTCGGGCACGTCGTCGTCGTCGGCGATGTGAATCCCGGAGCCGAGCTCGTTGCGGGCGGCGACATCCTCGTGTTCGGCGCGCTGCGCGGGGTCGCACACGCAGGCGCGCAAGGCGATCGTTCCGCGCGCGTCTACGCGCTCGTGCTCGAGCCCACGCAGCTCCGGATCGCAACGACGATTGCCGCCGGAATGGAACGTACCGGTCCGCACGAGCCGGAGGAAGCGTTCTTGGACGGCGAGCGCATCACCATCGTCGCCGCAGGCGACGTTCCTCACCTCAGACCCATAGCGGAGAACGTATGAAAGCTCGACGAATCGTCGTCACCAGCGGGAAAGGCGGCGTCGGCAAGACGACTACGACTGCCAATCTCGGTGCAGCGCTCGCACAACGCGGTAAACGCGTCGTCCTCGTGGACGCCGATATCGGCCTGCGTAATCTCGATCTCGTGCTCGGCGTCGAGAAACGAATCGTGTTCGATCTCGTCGAGGTCGTCGAGGGGCGCTGCCAGCTTCGCCAAGCACTGGTTCGCGATAAGCGGTTCGACGAGAATCTCGCGATCCTACCGGCCGCGCAAACGCGCGATAAAACGGCTGTGAGCGAAGAGCAATTTGCCGGCATCGTCGCCGAGCTCGGCGAGATGTGCGATTACGTCATGATCGATTCGCCCGCAGGCATCGAGCACGGTTTTCGCAATGCCATCGCAGGCGCCGCGGAAGGGATCGTCGTGACGACTCCTGAGGTGAGCGCGATTCGCGACGCGGATCGCGTCATCGGAAAGCTGCAGGAACGCAAATTACCGATGCGGCTCATCGTGAACCGCGTTCGTCCGGAAATGGTGCGCACGGGCGAGATGATGTCGGTTGACGACGTGTGCGACATTCTCTCCGCCGAGCTGCTCGGGATCGTTCCCGACGATCCGGAAGTGATCGACACGACGAACCGCGGCGTCCCGCTGGTTCTCGATCCCGCTCAACGCCTCGGCGCCATCTACACGAAGATCGCTCGCAGATTGGAAGGCGAGATCATACCGTTCACGCAGCTCGGCGGCAGCGGATTCTTCAGCCGTCTTTTCGAGGCGCTGCGCGCCGGATAGGGAGCACGAATGGAGACGCAGAGAATCGTGACGGAAGCGGCGCCCGCAGAACCGCTGCCGCAAACGCCGGAAGTGCCCGCTGCGCAAAGCGAAGCGCAGCCGAAAACGCGCGGCCGCTCGATCGTCGTTACCAGCGGCAAAGGCGGCGTCGGCAAAACGACGACGACTGCCAATGTCGGCATCGCGCTCGCGGCACGCGGCGCTCGCGTCGTGTTGATCGACGCCGATGTCGGTCTGCGCAATTTGGATCTGGTGCTCGGCCTCGAAAGTCGCGTACGCTTTCATCTGCTCGACGTACTCGAAGGCAACGCACAGCTCGACGAGGCGCTCATCCGCGACAAGCGCGTCGCAACGCTCTGGCTGCTCGCTGCCGCACAGGATCGTGAAAAAGACGATGTCGATACGGCGGCGATGTGCGCGCTCATCGACCGTTTGCGCGCGTCGTACGATTACGTGATCGTCGATTCGCCGGCCGGCATCGAGATGGGTTTCAAGAACGCCGTCGCCGGTGCCGATGAAGCGATCGTCGTGTGCACGCCGGAAGTCGCGGCCGTACGCGACGTCGATCGCGTCGTCGGATTGCTGGGCAATCGCGTCGACGTGAAGCTCGTCGTCAATCGCATTCGCCCGGCGCTCGTGCGCAAAGGCAAGATGCTCTCGGTCGAGGACGTCAACTCAATCTTGCGTCTGCCGTTGCTCGGCGTACTCGGAGACGCACCCGACGTCATCGTCTCGACTAACCGCGGCGAACCGGTAGCGCTCGACGACAACGCACCAATCGGTGCGGCATATCGCGCCATCGCGGCGCGCATTGCGGGCGAGGACGTCCCCGCGCCGGTGGCGGACGAGCCCGCCGGATTCCTCGACAAACTTGGTTCGCTCTTTGGAGGTCGCCGCTAATGTTCGATCAGGTCGTGCAGTGGTTTCGCAAAGCCTTCGGCGGCGAGACCTCGAGCTCGGTCGCGAAGGATCGTTTACGTCTGGTGCTGCTGTCCGATCACTTGGCGCTGGCGCCCGAGGTCATCGACGCGCTGCGCCGCGATTTGCTCGAAGTCATCTCGCGCTACGTCGAGGTCGACGAAGCGCACAGCGACGTCAGCTTCGAGCACAAGGAAGCCGGAATCGCGATGCTTGCCAACATCCCGATCCTCGCGATGCGGGCACGCGAACTTGCGCCTGCACCGGTCGAGGACAAAGCAGAAGCTCGCTCGCCTGAAGAGGAGACGGGCGTGCTGGAAGCGGTCTCACCGAACGGCCGCAGTGACAATTATGGTCGCCGTCCTCGCAAGCGACGGCGCCGGAAAGCGTCCGGAGCGTCCCAAACCGCTCCGGCGCAATAGCGATCCCCGTCGCCGCTGACGCCGCCGCAAGGCGGGCCGGGATTACGGCGGGTTGGTCGCTCCCCGAGGGTCGGTCCATGGCTTTCTGGTAGGGAGAGGCTGTGGACCGGCCCTGGTACCGTTCGTTTGAATGGCCCCTCGCAATTTCGTGCGTTCTGATCACGCTTTTGGGTGTGGTGTGCATTCATTCTGCAACGTCGCATAGTGCTGCAGCGGTAAGCGAAACAAAAAAACAACTCGCATACGCCGTTGGCGGCATCGGCTTGATGGTCGGATTTGCGTTCTTCGATTATCGCCGTTTGCAACGGCTCGCGTTGCCGCTGTATATCGTCATGCTCTTGTTGCTCGCGTTCATCTTGGTCAAAGGCAACGGTTCGCACGGCGCCATTCGCTGGATCGCACTCGGACCGTTTCAATTTCAACCATCGGAACCCGCGAAGCTCATCGTCGCGATTGCAATCGCCGCGCTGCTGGCGCGCGGGACGTATTCGCGCATTCAAGATCTCTGGCTGCCGCTGCTCGCGGTCGCGGTGCCCGCGCTGCTCGTGCTCAAGCAGCCGGATCTCGGCACGACGCTCGTGCTGCTCGCAATCCTCAGCGCGCAGCTTTATTTCGGCGTCGCGAACCTCTTCGATTTCCTGATCTACATCGTGACCGGCGCGGTGGCAGCGGCATATGTGATCGGAAGCGACAAGATTCTCAAGCCTTTTCAAAAAGCGAGGCTGCTCGTCTTTCTCGATCCGCGACTCGATCCGCAGGGCTCGGGCTATAGCCTCAACCAGTCGAAGATTGCTGTCGGCAACGGCGGGCTTTTCGGAAAGGGGCTATATCACGGCACGCAGACGCAGCTGAACTTCGTGCCCGAGCATTCGACCGATTTCATCTTCACCGTCCTCGGCGAAGAGCTGGGATTCATCGGCGCCTTCGTGTTGCTCAGCCTCTACACGATCGTCTTAGTCGAAGGCGTACGCGCGATGTATTCGGCGCGCGACCGTTTCGGTTTCTTGCTGGCCGGCGGACTGGTGACGATGGTGTTCTTCCACATCCTCATCAACGTCGGCATGACGATCGGCATTATGCCGATCACCGGCATTCCGTTGCCGTTCATGTCGTACGGCGGCTCGGCAATTCTGACCGATTACGCCGCGATCGGGATTTTGTTGAACATTGCGATGCAGCGCGACAAGTTGATCTTCGAAGCGCCGAGCGAACCGGAACGTCCGCGCATCGGACGCAAGCCCGTCACTGCTCGCGCGGTCCTTCGCTAACCTCGCACAAGGCACAAGCAAGCGCCTGTCCCGCGCACGCCGAGGGCAAGGATTTTCCAAATCCTTACGTAAGCCGCCGCGACCTTTCTCCCCAACCTTAGGGAGCAGCAGCTCCAGAGAGGCCGACGCCCATGCGCGTGATGATGACCGTTACGATTCCGCACGAACCAGGCAATGCAGCGCTAAAAAGCGGCAAGCTGCAGCAGATCATTCAGAACTTCGTGCAACAGTACAAGCCGGAAGCGGCGTATTTCTCGACAAACCCGGACGGCGAACGTGGTGGAATCATGGTCTTCGATCTTCAGGACAGCTCGGAGATGCCGAAGATCAGCGAGCCTCTGTTCCAAGAGCTTGGCGCGCGCATTACGTTCAAACCGTGCATGAATTTGGAGGACCTGAAGAAAGGGCTGAGCTCGCTCGAGCTCGCCGGCGCCTCACGTAACTAATTGTTGAACTATGGGCGGCGCTTTGCTCCGATAGAGCAACGCCGCCCTATCTTTTATGTTCGCAAACGAGTTTGCCGTCTTTATTCGCGATGTCGCCGTGGCACGGGAGTCTGAGCAGGGTCTCCGCGTACGCACGGTGCCCTCTGCCGCCATGCGTGAAGTACATGCACCGCGCGTGCAGCCATCCTCCAGCCACCCGATAGCTCTCGCAGGACTGCCGGTACGACCCCGGAGGAAGGGACTCCGCCCGGCTTGGAGCCGCTGACAACGCCAACGCGAGCACCATCAACACCGGTAAATATTTCATTCGAGCCTCCGTTACTTGACTTCGATCGATTCGGCGCCGTCCCACTCGCCCTTACGCCCGCTGACGACAGTCAGCGTGCACCGATCGCGATAGTAGGCAGCGACGGTGTCGTCTTTGTTCATCTCGGCGATGCGCGAGAAGACCTTACCGGCTGAAAGGAACATGCCTTTCCGGAACTCGTTCATTGCCGCTTCGAATTGCTCGGCGGTCGCTTCTTTGTGCTCGCGCAGCTCGAGCGGATCGGTATTGAAGCACTCGTAAACTTCGACGCTGTGCTTCTTCCCTTTGGCTTTGACCGCACCGAGATGGCGCAGCTTGTACTTGCTACTGTCTTCGACGGCGTCGAGGACGGCTTTGCTGAGGAGCAGCGGCACGCCGAACGTCTTGGTCAAGCCTTCGATGCGCGAGGCGACGTTGACGGCGTCCGCAATAACGGTCGTCTGCATGCGGTTGCCTTCGCCGACGGTGCCGAGAATGAGATCGCCGCGATGCATGCCGATACCGATTTCGATGGGCACGTAGCCGGCGCGGCGGCGTCCCGCGTTATAGCGGTTTACCTGATTCAGCACTTCGATCGAGGCAGTGATCGCATCGGACGCTTTATCCGGAAAGAGCGCCATGACGGCGTCGCCGATGTACTTGTCGATGAAGCCGTGATGATTGCGGATGATCGGTGTGACGTGCTTCAGATACGAATTCAGAAAGTTGAAGTTCTGCTGCGGCGTGAGCTGCTCGGAGAGCGCCGTGAAATCGCGGATGTCGGTGAACAGCACCGTCATGTCGCGCTGCACGTGGTCGCCCAATTTGACTTCGGCGATCGTTTTTCTATCGAGGTTGTCCAGGAATTCTTGGGGCACGAACCGCGCGGATGCGTCGGTGACGAGCTGCAGCACCGCCGTCTCGTCCGGATCGGTGCCTCTCGTCTGTATCGAGATTTGCGGCTGGCGCTTGCGCGACAGGATAAGCTCGAGCCGGCGGGTCACGAGCAAGGGGTTCTTGGGATCGATCGGCGTCGTGATGTACTCCTCGGCACCGCGCGACAAGCAGGCCTGCACGCGATCCGGCGAGGTGGCTGGAGCGGTCACGATGACGGGGACGCGAGCCGGGGTTCCGTTGGACGGTGCCGCCGCTTGGAGCAGCTTGAGCACGTCGGCGCCGGCCTGCGAGACATCGACCAGCAGCACGTCGAGGGCGCGCGATTCGAGCAATGCCAATGCCTCGTCGACGCTTGCGTGCGTGACCTCACCCAGAGGAGTCGCCTTGATAAGGTTGGTCAAGGTCTCGCGGTCGGGGTCCCGTCCACCGACCCACACGATCTTAGAACCCGGCAAACACTGCCTTCCCTTCGGCCCGGCTTCAGCCCCCGACGTTCGAGCGCCCGCTTCATCCGCCCTCGGGAGGCCGTGCGTGCGGCAAAGGAGGCATTCCGCGGGTTAAGGAATGTGTGCTATGCGCGGTCGTGGCTGGAGTATAGCCCGCCGCCGAAAGAATTTTCTAAGCAGCGCGACTATCGCTCGCGCGTTCTCGACGACCTCCCTTAGAGGAGGTCCGCACGCGCCGGGGCGATGCGCTGGATCCGGATGGGCACTGACCCACCACGAAAGGCCCCGTACCCCTTGCCAACCGATATCCTGATCTCGAGCGATCCGTGGGAGAACCGCGTCGCGATCCTCGAGG
>JBOHTT010000295.1:0-4945 GCA_050733775.1 Vulcanimicrobiaceae bacterium | reverse complement strand
ACGAACGAAGGATACGGCACGGAGGCCACATCTGCCCTCATTTGCTCGAGCAAGGCCTCAGCGTTCTCGAAGCGCTTCTGCTCGCGCAAGAACCGCAGATCCCGAAGCGCCACCTCTTCACCGTAGATCGCACGATCGAAATCGCGCAGCCATACTTCGATCGTTCGCGCCTTGCCGTCGAACGTCGGATTGGTTCCGATCGAAAGGAGCGCCGCGTAGTCGCGACCATCAAAGCGAGCCGTGCACCGGTACACGCCCTCTGCCGGAATGACCTTGCCGGCCGGCGCTTCGATGTTTGCCGTCGGAAAGCCGAGATCGTGGCCGCGCCCTTCACCAACGACGACGCGCCCGCGCAATTCATAACTTCCGCCGAGCAGCTCATCGGCCAGCTCCATATTGCCGCTCGAAATCGCGGCGCGTATTCGGGTGGAGGACACGCGCTCGCCACGATCTTCGAGCTGTGCGACGGCGGCGAATCCCAACCCGCGCTCTTCCATCCGTAGCTTTGCAAAGGCGACGTCGCCGCCGCGATTTCGCCCGAAGCGAAAATTCTGCCCCACCACGAGCGTGCGCGCGCCAAGCCGTCCGATCACGATATCGTCGAGAAACGTTTGTGCCTCTATCGTTGCAATCGCTGCATCGAACGGCAAGAGATAGGCTTCGTCGACACCAGCGCGGCCGAGATGGTTGAGCCGCTCTTCGAGGGTCGAGATCATCGGCGGAGCTTCGGCCGGCCGGAGATACGTGGTCGGGTGGTTGCGAAACGTCAGGACGGCTGCGCGAAAACCAGGACGTCTTTGTTGCAAGAGTCCGGTGATAATCGCGCGGTGTCCCCGGTGAAAGCCGTCAAAGAATCCAATCGCGAGAACCACCGGATGCGCGCGCTCTTCGGCGCGAGCGGGCAGCGCGTGATGAACGTTCAGACGAACACCTTTCGCGGTGCGAGCATCGTGCCGTGCATTTCGCCAACACCGACGAGCGCTCGCGAAATATCGCGAACGAACACGTGCGTTCCGCCGACGGGTTGCGGCATCGCAACGACGCGTCCGGCGCGAAAATCGGCCGAACCGCGGCCGTCTAAAACGATCGTCGGAATTGCGATCACGCGCTCGGGCGGAATGACCGCTCCGCGGGGGTCGGCTGCGACCTCATCGAGCGTCAAGCTCTCGGAGAGCACGAACGGACCTGCGCCTTCACGCAAAAGAGCCCCGACGTGCCCAACCGTGCCGATAGCGCGAGCCAAGTCTTCCGCGAGGCTGCGCACATACGTCCCTTCGCTGCACGTTACGCGCAGACGAATCGTTGCCGGATCTTCTTCTCCGCTGATTGCGAGCGAATAGATCGTGATGGCTCGCGGTTTGCGTTCGACGGTCTTGCCGCTGCGCGCGAGATCGTAGAGCCGGCTTCCGTCGACGTGGAGCGCACTGTACATCGGCGGAATTTGCTCGATGCGCCCGATGAACGAGTCGAGTACCGTCTCCAGCCGCACGCGCGCGCCCGCTGGAACAGCGGCTTCCTCGACGATATCACCGGACGCATCGCCGGTCGCGGTCGCTCTGCCGAGCACGAGCGTGAATACATAGGCTTTGCGCCGATCCGCGATCAGCGGAATGAGCCTCGTCGCGCGGCCGAGTGCGACCGGCAAGACGCCGCACGCTTGCGGGTCGAGCGTTCCGACGTGACCGATCGCGAGCTTCGGCGCGCCGGGCTCGCGATAAATCCAGCGCAGTCGCGCTCCGAATTGGGTCGACGTTACTCCCGGCGGCTTGAAGAGGTTGACGAAGCCGAGCATGTTTTTAACGCGCGCTACAGTCCCTCTGCATATAAGGCAGAATGGACGCCGGCGATGGCTTCCTGCAAATTGCCTTCATAGGTGAGGCCGGAGGCGCGAAAATGCCCGCCGCCGCCTAAGCGGCTAGCCGCGGCTTGCACGTTGACGCGTCCGCTGCTGCGCAAGCTCACGCGAACGACGCCTTCGAAATCTTTGAACAGCGCGGCCACTTCGACGCCTTCGACCGCTAGCAGCTGGTTGACGATGTCTTCGGTATCTTCGTAGTCCGCGCCGAGTTCGTCGATAAGCCGTTGATCGATCACCGACCAGCAATAGCGTCCGGCATCGTCCAGAACCGCGCGCGAAAGAACGGCCCCCAACAGCTTCTGCGCCTCAAAGCGCTTGTTCGCAAAGATCTGCTCGGTGATCAATTCTTTGTCGGCGCCGCGCTCCACCAGCCATGCCGACGTGTGCAGCACTTCTGCCGTTGTGTTGCTGTGCATGAAGCCGCCCGTGTCGGTCATGATCGTGGTCAGCAAGCACGTCGCGATGTCCGGCGTGACCTCGACCCCGAGATGCCGCAAGAGGCGCAGCACGCACGTCCCAGTCGAGCACTCGTCGTCGATCACATAGTTGAACGCACCGAAGCGCTCGTTGCCTAAGTGATGATCGATGTCGAGCACGTTCTCGCGCTTCAGCGGCGGCAGCAACTCACCGGCGCGCGAGAGATTGCCCATGTCGCCAAATACGAACAGCGTATTCTTCGGCAAATCATCCGGGAGCTTATTCGTGACGCGATCCGCACCCGGTAGGAAGCGCAAGTTGCGCGGAACGATCCCTTCCTGGTAGTACCACACGCGCTTGCCGAGCGCTTCGAGTGCCAGTCCCAGCGCGAGGCCCGCTCCCAGCGTGTCGCCATCGGGCTTCAGGTGCGAGACCATCACGAAGTGCGAGCGCCGCCGCAGCTCGGCGGTGACTTCTTCGGTGCTGGAGAGGCGCTGCTGTTCCAGCGTCTCGCTCACTCGACAGTCCTCCGGCTCGCTGCAGCCGCGGCATCGACCACATGCGTCAGCGCAATGGCGCGCTCCGTACTGCGATCTTCCACGAACGTCAGCTCCGGCGTGTATCGCAGCTCAATTTCTTCGCCGAGACGGCCGCGCATAAAACGCCGAGCCGACTCCAGCGCGTCCATCGATTGCCGTGCAACGTGACGATCGCCGATAATCGACACGAACACCTTGCAGTGTCTCATGTCGGCCGTAATTTCGGCGCGAGTGACGGTGACGAATCCGAGGCGCGGATCCTTCACGTCTTCTGCGATAATTTTTGCGAGGGCTCGCTGGATCTCGTGATCGATACGGCCTCGCCGCTGCGGTTTCAAGCCGTCGCCATCTCCGGCGCAACGAGCTCCGACGTGTACGCCTCGATGACGTCGCCTTTCTTGAGATCCTGGTATCGAGCAACCTGGACGCCGCATTCAAAGTTCTCTTGAACTTCACGAACGTCGTCCTTGAATCGCCGCAGCGACTCGAGCTCTCCTTCGAATACCACGGCAGCGTCGCGCAAGACGCGCACCTTGGCATTGCGCGCGAGTTTCCCGGACTGCACGTAGCAACCCGCAATCGTGCCGACCTTCGAAACCTTGAAGACCTCGCGCACTTCCGCGCGGCCGAGAACGACCTCGCGGAACTTCGGATCGAGCATGCCGACCATAGCCTTCTTCAGGTCGTTTTCGACGTCGTAGATGACTTGATAGAAGCGCAGATCGACGCGCTCGGATTGCGCCAGGCGCTTCACCGCCTCGTCGGGACGAATGTTGAAGCCGATCAGAACTGCGTTCGACGCGGACGCCAAATTGACGTCGTTCGGTGTGATCGCGCCGACGCCGGCGTAAATGACGCGAATATTCACTTCGGCGGTCGACAACGATTCGACGCGAGCGCGCAGCGCCTCGACCGAACCCTGACCGTCCGCCTTGATGACGAGGTTGAGCGTCTTCGAACCGTCGGAAGACATCTGCATGAACGTTTCGAGCGTGATCTTCGGACCGGCCGTGGTCTGAATACGGACGTCGCGGCGCTTGGTGCTGCGCTTCGCCGCCGCTTCCCGCGCGACGCGCTCGTCGGAGACGACCATTAGCGTATCGCCTGCTGAAGGAACGTCGGAAAGACCCATGATCTCAACCGGAATCGAGGGGCCGGCTTTTTTCACTTGCTTGCCGCGATCGTCCAAGAGCGCGCGAATCTTGCCGTACGTGCCACCGACGACGACCACGTCACCGACGCGCAGCGTGCCGTTTTGCACCAGCACGGTGGCGACGGGACCGCGCCCACGATCGAGCGCCGATTCGATGACGACCGCCGCCGCGCGACGATTCTTGTTGGCTTTCAAATCGAGGATGTCGGCTTCGAGCAGCACCGTCTCGAGCAGCTTGTCGATGCCTTCTCCGTTTCGCGCCGAAACCGGAACCATTTCAACTTTGCCGCCCCAATCGACAGGCTGCAGGCCTTGCTCCGACAGTTGTGTCTTTACGTTGTCGGGATTCGCATCGGCCTTGTCGATCTTATTGATGGCGACGACGATCGGAACGCTGGCTGCACGGATGTGGCTGATCGCTTCGATCGTTTGCGGCATCACGCCGTCATCCGCAGCAACGACGAGAACGGCTACGTCGGTGACCTTCGCACCGCGCGCGCGCATGGCCGTGAACGCTTCGTGACCGGGCGTATCGATAAAGGTGATCTTACGGTCGTTCTTTTCGACGGTATACGCGCCGATGCGCTGTGTGATGCCGCCGGCTTCGCCCGCCGCAACGTTAGCTTCGCGAATCTTGTCGAGCAGCGACGTCTTTCCGTGATCGACGTGGCCAAGCACCGTAACGACCGGCGGACGAGCCGCCATCAATTCGGGGCGATCTTCTTCTTGCTCGACGACGACTTCTTCGCCGGCTTCTTTGACGATCGCCTCAAAACCAAATTTCTTCGCAACCGCAATCGCCGTTTCGCTCGGAATGTTTTGATTGATCGTCGCCATCGTGCCCATCTTGATGAGCTCTTTGATGATATCGCTCGCCGGTATGATCATCGAGGTGGCGAGCTCCTGGACCGTCAGGACGTCGGGGATCTCGATCTTCTCGAGCTTGGTCGGCGGGAGTGCGGCGGAGCTGTCGGGGGC
>JBOHTT010000294.1:0-6884 GCA_050733775.1 Vulcanimicrobiaceae bacterium | reverse complement strand
GCAACGGTGTCGTAACCCGAAACCAAAGTTGGCTCCGTTATGGCTCAGGGACGAGTCGTCGCTGCGGTCGCACAGCTTTGTCGGATCCTTGGATACACTTCAGTTTGCCCGTATGGACGTCGGGTACCGCCGCTCAGATCTGGATTGGGGTTGCTCGTCGAAAAGATCACAAGCCCGAGCTTCGGATCGATCGCGGGCGTCGTCCACACGGTCGCGCCGCCGGTCTTCCAGGAGTTGCCGGCCTGACGCTTCTTCCGGCACGAGATTTCGAGACTTTTGTGCGTTCTTTCGATCACTACTAGATGGTGTGGCAATGATTCCCATTCGATGCTACCGTAGAGAAACACTTACCAATCTCTTTCGACTTGACAGGATTCGGTCGCACGCTCACTGTGTCTTTCTTACGAGCCCTAGAAGCCGCCGGCGTACATCGAGCCGTCTTTTGGCAATGCTGATGGGGGGGTCTTTGAGCCGCGCACTGCTTAGGTCTAAGGAGAGAGAAGAACACTTCGGAAGATGAAGCCACCTATGGACATCACACAAAAACGCAACGCCGCAAGTGATCTTGTTGACCGTCTCGCAGTTCCGCTGAGCAAATGCTCCAATTTGGACGAAGAGAAACATCGACCGCAAGACCGTTCCCCGGGCTTCATTGATGTCGTCATGCCCGAACCTCGGATCTCTATCGAAGAAGCCGCCAACTTAAATCTCGACGATTGGGAGCTTATTCAGACGGCGCTCGAACATTATACCCTGTGCGACATTGCAGGATGAGCGACGGATACTTGCTCGAAGCGAAGGGTTGTATTATGCTGGAACTGATGCGTAATCGTTCGCGCAGCAGCGCGCCGATCCCGAGCATGCGTCCGCTTCCGTCGTAAAAAGGAAGCATCTCGCAAACTCGACGGAAACGCGCGTACTGGCCGTTCGTAGGGCCGGAACTTCAAGAATCTCGCCCGCGCCGCAATACTGCGAGTAGACGAGTTGCCCGCTCTGGGATTGCGCCTACGTATAGCCTCCGTTCGCCGTTTGGGCATGCACCAGCGCGATACTCGCAATGAGGACAGCGGACACGAGAGTGAAAAGCCGCATCGCCAAAACCTCCGTTGCCCGACGGCTACCCGGAGTCGAAGCCGATCAATCGCTTCAATACCCGCTGCGGTTTGGATGGCCGAAACGTCCGTCGAGTTGAGACCAGGACGATGCCTTCCGGCAGCAGGTTGGAGGCGCGGATTCAGATGGAATGGTGAGACGCCGTCCGCGTCGCAATGATGAGGAGCGCATCGTCCCGTCGCTTGGCGGTGCGCATTCGCGTCTCCAGTGCGGCAGTGTTCGCGAACAGGTCCTCGATCGTGATGTGCTTGTCTGCGAGCATCTCCGACACACCGTCTGTGTGCAAGAGCAGCATGTCGTTCTCGGCGAGATGGACCTCACGTTGTTCGAAGATCATCCCTGCGCTGACTCCCAAAGGAAGTCCGCCGTAAGGTAGCGGCGTAATTACGCCGCCGGCGCACACATAGCCGGGCTCATGGCCCGCAATCGTAAAACGTACCGTCCCATCCGATGCGAAATGGCCATACCAAGCGGTGCAAAACGTCCCATCTTCTGACACCGCCATGAATCCGTCGTTCATACGTTTTAGCCGATCTACAACTTCAACCAGAGGCGCTTCGTGGAACAAGACCTTCACCGCTCCCAAGAGCATCGCAGCCTGCAGGCCTTTTCCGCTGACGTCACATACGAGAAGGCCAAGGTCGTCGCCGCACTGTCGAAAATCGTAGAAGTCGCCGCCAAAATCGCCCAACGGAATATGTATGATCCTGAAATGCCAGGGGAAATAATCGGTGATGGATTTAGGCAACAAGTGGTCGTGCGCAACCTTAGCTGAACTTTGCTCCCGAGACAGTGCAGTCTCTCGCGCGGCAATGCGACGTGTTATTTCAACCAGAACGGCAGAGATTGCGTACCCCGCGGAAAAGATGATCGCATCGGCGAGGCGGCCGTTCGGCGCGATTGCATCTACGAAGGAAAACGCGCTCCCTACTACGAGTGCTGCGGCGAGTCCTATCCAAAGGTTTGTGGTCATGGTGATGATGATTACGGAGATCGCCGCAAGCGGCGCAGTCGTGATCGCGGGAAACACAAAATCGACCGCGAACGCTAGGACAGCGACAGTCAGAGCAGCGACAAGAAGAACAGTTCGATGCATGGCGACTTGCCTCACACTCGCGAAGCCTACAAGGCTCTTTCGAGAGAGAACGTTCTTTCGTGAATCCGCCGCAACGTCAAGAATCGACTTGTCGTCGTCGCTTAGCTGTTGCACGTCGCCACCTTCGACGATCTTCGCAAAGCCGTAGGCGTTACGATGCGCATTACAATCTAATTAATGTCGGAACGTGAGCGAAAACGATACTAGAGCGGCGGCGATTTTACGCATGACGTTTCTCCTTAGGCCGGTACATGCGAGGGAAGCCGCCCACGCGAAAGTGCGAACGGGGTGGCGGCTTGCGGCTTGAGGGTCAATGCTCCTTTGTCGACGGCCGCCGGCAGCTTCATGCTTTCGCGACGCACAGTTGACGCGGCACGTCACGAGTGGGCGGCGGGCTCCTTGTCCCGTCGTCGTCATTCATGGTCCCGCGACACGGCGTGGGAACAGCCCTGTCACTACAATCGATGCCGTAGCTGACCGCATGCCGTGACCCGCAAAGTACGTTGAGCGACCTGCGGCGCGAACAGGGTCAGGCCTTAGGGTAATGTCGCTGTCGCTGCCGAGCAAAGGACGAAAATTTCGGTCGATTCCTCTCTTCTTTATATCTTGGAACGACGAGCAAACGATTCACGGTGTTAAAGTGGTCGAGGGTTTAGCCGCGGTTCAATGTCAGCCGGCGGCGCCTCGGGTTCGAGCGCGAAACCGGCTTCCTCGAACACGAGCGTCCCATCGCGTTCTTCGTGCGCAGGCGGATTGATGACGCCCAGTCGCTCGTATCGAGCGGCACTTGGCTTCAAGATGATGCCGTGACGTACGAAGCTCGGTTTGAGGTCGATGGGTGAGCTAGACGGTGAGGACTGCTTCATGCGCCGGCTCACGTTCCAGCTTCGGACGAGTGCCTAGCAAGTTCTGTAAGACTCCGGCGCTCACAGTTTCTTCCGAGAGCAACAGTTCGGCGAGTTCCTTGAGCTGCGCTTGCGCGCCGCTCAAGCGCCGGAATGCCTTCTCACGCGCATCCTCGAGTAATCGCTGCACGTCCCGATCGACAAGCGCGGCCGTCGCTTCGCTGTAGTCGCGTGCCTGCGTAAGCTCGTATCCGAGGAACGGTTGTTGTTCACCGAACTTAAACGCAGCAAGACCGAGACTCCCCATGCCCCAGGCCGTGACCATCTGGCGTGCGAGAGATGTTGCTTGCACGAGATCGTCCTGCGCGCCGGTCGTGACTTCGTGGAAGACGAGCTCTTCGGCGGTGCGCCCGCCAAGCATCACTGCTAGGCGATTGCGCAGATACTCCTCGCTAAAGTTTCGCCGCTCCCGTGCCGGCAGTTGCTCGGTCAGACCCAACGCTTGCCCGTGCGGGACGATCGTTACCTTATGGACGGGATCCGCTCCCGCCGTCAGCCACGCGACGATTGCGTGTCCGGATTCGTGGTAGGCGACGATGCGCCGGTCCTCGGGATCGATCAGTTGCGGGTGTGCCGCACCCAAACGAACCTTGTCGAGCGCTTCTTCAAAGTCCGCCATCGTGACGCGTGCACGAGAATGCCGCGCTGCGCCGAGTGCGGCTTCGTTGGAGAGATTTTCGAGATCGGCGCCGCTCATCCCGATCGTTGCTGCTGCCAGCGTCACAAGATCGATGTCGTCCGCCAGCCGCAAATTGCGGATATGGATTCGCAGGATCCCTTCGCGCCCCGCTCGGTCGGGAATTGGAACGGTCACTTGCCGGTCGAAGCGTCCCGGACGCAACAGCGCGGGATCGAGCACATCGGGACGATTGGTTGCGGCGAGGACGATGATGTTGGTACGTCGATCGAAGCCGTCAAGCTCGCCGAGGAGCTGATTGAGCGTCTGCTCGCGCTCGTCGTTGACGGTGCCCACCCCGGCGCCGCGGCGCCGGCCGACCGCGTCAATCTCGTCGATGAAGATGATGGCAGGTGCAGCTTCTTTGGCTTGCTTGAACAAATCGCGCACGCGGCTCGCGCCGACGCCGACGTACATCTCGACGAACTCCGAGGCGCTAAGGCTGAAGAAGGGGACGCCGGCTTCGCCGGCGATGGCGCGCGCAAGCAACGTTTTGCCGGTGCCGGGAGGCCCGACGAGCAGCACGCCTTTGGGAATGCGTGCGCCTAAGGTGTGGTATTTGAGAGGATTTTTGAGAAAGTCCACTTCCTCTTGAAGCTCGGCCTTGGCTTCGTTTGCGTCAGCGACGTCGGCGAACGTCACCCTTGGCTGCTCGCTGTTGTAGCGTTGCGGCTTTGCTTTTCCAAAACCAGAGGTGTTCGGCGGAACCTGCGCGCGACGCGTCATCCACAGCATGTAGCCGAAAAGCAACAGCAGCGGAAGCCATCCGAGGATGCTCAAGAGCCATGGACTTGGCGGCGACGATACGTCAACGGAAACGTGATGCGACTCGAGCAACGGCATGAGATTACGATCGCCGATTGCTTGTGGAAACGTCGTTTGAAACGCCGCTTCAGCCTTGACCGGATGCACGAACTGGCCGGTGATCTGGTCGCCTTGGATGCTGACTTTCGAGATATTCTCGAGCCGGATTTGCGCGATGAAGCCCGTGTAAGGAATTGTCTCCGATGTCGTGATCTTCTTTGGATGAATCGCGGACATAGCCCACATGACCAGGATCGCGATAACAATCACCCATGGCAAAAGCCGCGTTTGCGGCTTATCGGGCGTTTTGCCGGGGCCACTCTCTTGCATGATATCGCAACCTAGCTGCGCAACATCGGGCGACCCTCATGCGCAACGAGCAGGTCGTGCATGTCGCTCGCGTGCTCTTCCTCTTTCGCCAGTATGCTCTCCATAAGCACGCGCGTCGTCGGATCGCGATCGCCGAAATAGCGTACTATCTCAGTGTACGACTCGACAGCGACGCGCTCGGCGACGAGATCCTCCTTGATCATGTCGATCAAGTCGGATCCTGTTTTGTATTCCGTATGTGAGCGCGTCAGGAGGCCGTCCGGATTCATGTTCGGCACGCCGCCCAATTCGTTGATCCGATTGGCGATTGCGGTCATATGCCCGGCTTCGTCCTTGGCGTGCTGCTCGAATTCCGCCTTGACGTCCCGCGAGTTGATCCCTTGCGCGGAGACGGCATGGGCCGTGTAACGGAGGACGCACACAATCTCCGTTGCGAGTGCGGCTTGCAGAACCCCGATCGCAGCGCTCGCGTCAAGCCCGTAGCTCGCCGTCACGGCTCCCTGTTGCATCGAAGATCGTGCGCGCCGGCGGAGCTCCTTGATGTCCGAGAGAAATGGCTGCGCTTTGCGTGAACCCGATCGCGTGGCTGGCATGGGTTAGGCTTGTCTCCTTTCGGTCGCTTTTTGGCCATGTCGCGCTCGAAGCGCGGTTACTTCGCGACCAGCGTTTCCTCGGATTTGGGAACGTGCCACAGAACGATATGGTAGTGGGGCTCCGGAATGCCAGCGTGACCCGGATTGAAGTAGATGCCGACGTGATCGACTTGACCTGCCGGCGCGGTCAGTTCCGGAACATTGGCGTGCGCATCAAACTCTTTGATCGGAATCATGTACACGGTGTCGACGAGCTTGCCGTCGCGACTGTAACCAAGATAGGGCCCGTCGGGGAGGTTCTTGGGATTGACGTACACCTCGCCCATCGTCGGGATGAAATCGGGTAATCCTTTGATCGCCTTGCTGACCTTTTCATATGGTGGACCTGGCGGCCCACTCAGCAACTGGCTGGCAGCGACGCCGGCCGTTCTCGTCGCGGCGATTGCAAACACACAAAAGAAGAGCGCGAAGACGCCGACAATGGCGACTGTTCTGCGTATCATGGGGCTCCTTTCAAATGGCTCCTTGAGGTGAGCGTCGCAGGAAAACGACGCGTAGCCAAGAGGCTGTCTTTCGCTTGTTTCTGGTTTTCTTTTTGACCGAGGTGCGAACGCAAGGACCTGCGCCGTCCAAGCCTTAGACCTGGCATGTGGCCACGGGACGATTGGCGCTGGTAACCGGTGCCGCGGGCGGTCTAGGCAGAGGGATTGCGCTCGGTCTTGCGCGAGCCGGGTATCGCATCGCGTTCACGTATCGGCCCGGCGGCACGCTGCCGGATAGGACGTTTTCGCAGATGACGTTCGCGGATTATCGTAAGATGGTCGACGGGAATTTTGGCAGTGCCGTGTTCCTTGCACAGGCGGTGCTGCCCTCGATGCGGGAGCGTGAATTCGGGAGACTGATCTTCTTCGGAATGAATGGCTCGCACGTGGCGCTGCCTTCGTTCGGACAATCGTTGTACGCAGCTTCGAAAGCTGCCGTAACGTCGTTGGCGCGGACCCTTGCGGTAGAAGAAGCGCGGCATGGAATCACCATCAACGTCGTCCAGCCTGGCGATATCCAAAACAAAGAAGCCGATCGCGCTGTAGCGGTACATCTTCCAGGGAAGAATCCCACCGGCCACCGGGGTTCTTGGGAGGATCTCGCCGAGGCGGTCGTATTCTTCGCCGGCGATGCAGCCGGCTTCATCAACGGCCAAGTTCTCGCTGTGACGGGTGGCCTAACCGAACCCTATGAAGGGTGAGCCACCGAAAATTCGTCAGGATTACGAGAAATTCTGCAACGGGCGCGTTGGTGCCGCCTCGCCAATGAGACAATCACATGGAGCGCGAGATCGAACAAATAGCAACCCCACCTGCGGATGTCGA
>JBOHTT010000293.1:0-4850 GCA_050733775.1 Vulcanimicrobiaceae bacterium | reverse complement strand
CGTGCAGGCAGTCTTCGGCGTCGTCCGGGCTGCGCAGCACGTGCAGCGCGACCGAGAAGCAAACGTCGGCATAACGTTCGTAAATCTCGTCGAGATCCACTAACCAAGCATCGTGTCGATCAGCTTCACGTTGCCGTGGTCTTCGACGCCGGCGGTCCGATAGCCGAGCGTTCCCAGCAATTTATTTGCCGGCAAGTCTTTGACGGGGCCGGGAGCCGCGGCCGTTCCCGGTGCCGGCTGCGGGTACGCGGTTCCGGCGGCCGTGCGAAAGCGGATCTTGCCTTCCGTGTGGTCGAGAATTTGATGGATGTGGCCGTTCAGCACGGTGACGTTGTCGAACCGTTGCAGCATCGCGACGACCGCGCCGCCGTCTTCGGTCATCCAGCCCCACGGCTCGTACACCGTGTAGAGCGGAACGTGCGCGAACACGACGATCGGCGTCGACGACTTCTGCGATGCGAGGTCTTTCTTGATCCAGTCCAGCTGCTCGGTCCCGATCAGCCCCATTTTCTCGAAATTGAAAACGTTTACGATCGCCAGAAAATGCGCGCCGGCCATATCGAAGGAGTACCACCCTTGCGGCGCGTCTTTGCGGCCGAGCGCGGCAAAGTAGGCCTTCAGACCGTCGCTGCCGATCGTGTCGTGCTCGCCGGGCAGCGTGAAGAGCGGTGCGCGTAGCGTATGCAGCGTTTGCAGCGCGTCGTCGAACTGCGCGGGCTTCGAAAGATGCGTCACGTCGCCGGTGTGGATGACGAATGCAGGCTGCACCGGCATCGCGTTGATCGCATCGATCGCGAGCTTGAGCGTCGAAGTAGGATTTTCGTTCGGCGCCTGATGGAACCCGATGTGGCTGTCGCTGATCTGCACGAACGTGAACGTCGCGGCATCGGCCGGCGCGACGGCCAAGCCGGCTGCACCGATCGTGTACGCGATGCCGAGTCCCGTCCAACCGACGTGACCGAGAAAATCGTTCCGTCTCATTTGACGATTACCGTGCCTTTCATGTACGGATGCAGATCGCAGAAATACGCGAACGAGCCGGACGCTTTAAAGACGTGCGTCCAGGTGTCGTGCGTATCGAGGCCGCCCGAGGCGAAGATCTTATTGGAAGAATCGACGGAGTGTGCGTCGGTGTCGTCGTTGATCCACTCGACGACATCGCCGGGCTTGACGTGAACGGTGGCGGGCACGAATGCGAAGTTTTTCATGTACACGACGACCGTAGGAGAGGGTTGCGCTTGCGCCAGAAGCGCAGCGAGAAGCAAGGGCATCATGCACCTTGTACGCGCAACTGCCTGGGTCCGGATTACCGCTGCCCCTCGACTTCGCGCCTACGGCGCTACGCTCGGGGTGACAAAGCTAGGTCCCGGTCTCGGCCAGGACCCATTCGCGCCAGTCTTGCGGCAGCTCGGGGACGAGGATCTCGCCGAGCTTGTCGCGCTCGTACATGTAGATCCGCGTCATTTCTTTGACGGTGACCTCGTGATCGGGCTTCCAGACCAGGTCGACGGGATCTCCGGCCGCCACCTCGCCTTCTTGAATGATGCGAAGGTACGCGCCGGGCCGCAGCGCTTCCGCAAAGCGCTTCACGAACTTCGGATCTTGCATTGTAATGCCGAGCTTGAAGCAGGGAATGCGCGGGGACGTCACTTGCACGACGGCGCGCCCGATTTGCCACCGTTCGCCGATCAGCGCACCGCTGATGTCGATGCCGCGCAACGTGAAGTTCTCACCGAATTTTCCAAACGGTAAGGTTTTGCCGAGCCGGCCTTGCCACCACAAATAATCTTCCTCGGCGTACGCATACGCCGCGCGTTCGAATCCGCCGTGCACCTTGAGGTCGGCTTGCACGTCGCCGCGCAAACGCGTGTCCGCAAGCATCACCGGTCCCTCAACCGGAGTCTTGAAGATTCCGGTCGTTAGCCAATTGCCGCGGTATTGAACCGTCTGACCGGCCGAGATGTTGACCGAAAGAACGAGCGCGCCGTCGAGATTCACGAAACGCCGGCTGCCTCGAGCGCTTTGAACGTCTTTGACGTGAGCTCGTGATCGAGCGCTCCCGCGAGCGCGCGCGACGCCGCGCGCACCTTTTCAAGATCGACGCCCGTTTCGATGCCCATGCCGTGCAAGAGATAGAGCACGTCTTCCGTTGCGACGTTCCCCGATGCGCCCGGCGCGTACGGGCATCCGCCGAGACCCCCGCTTGCAGAATCGAACGTTGCGATTTGCATCTGCAGCGCTGCAACGATGTTCGCGAGCGCCGTTCCGCGCGTGTCGTGGAAGTGCATGGCAAGCCGCTCGACCGGCATGTGTGCTTCGAGCGCGGCAGAGAGCTCGACGACTTGGTTGGGCGTCGCGACGCCGATCGTGTCGCCGATCGAGATCTCGTCGACGCCCATTTCGGAGAGTGCTTCGGCGACGCGCACGACGTTCTCGACCGGAACCTTTCCTTCGTACGGACAGCCGAAGCAGGTGGAGATGTAACCGCGAATCCACATCTGTTCGGAGCGTGCGCGCTTGACGACCGCGCCAAATGCAGAGAGCGACTCCTCGATCGACATGTTGATGTTGCGCTTCGTGAACGTTTCGGACGCCGCGGTAAACACAGCGATAGCGTTTACTCCGGCGGCCATCGCACGATCGAGGCCGCGTTCGTTGGGCACGAGCACCAAGTACGTGACGCCCTCGCGCTTGCGAATGGTGCGAAAGACTTCTTCGGCGTCGGCCAGCTGCGGAATCGCTTTCGGACTGACGAACGACGTCGCCTCGATGACGGGCAAGCCGGATTCCGAGAGCAGATCGATATAGCGGATCTTGTCCGCCGTTGAAATCTTAGACTTCTCGTTTTGCAAACCGTCGCGTGGACCGACCTCGACGATCTTCACGTGGGTTGGCAAGGTAGAGAGACTCAGCGCAGTCATCGCGGTCATCACAACCCGCTTTATTCGCCAATCGTGACAAGCCGCTCGCCGGCCGTCACGATCGCTCCGGCCTCAACGGAGACTTCGCGAACCGTCCCCGCCAGCGGCGCCTCGATCCGATGCTCCATTTTCATGGCTTCCAAGACGAGCAAAAGCGCCCGTTCGTCGACTTCTTGCCCCGGCCGAACCGCAATCGAGACGATTTTTCCCGGCATCGGCGCGACGACGGAGCCGCTCGTCGTTTGCGAGGTGCGGACGTGTGCGCTCGCGGCCGGCGGCTCGGCGAAGCGATAGCTGCCGGCGAGCGCATCGTCGAGCGAAATCTCGCCCGTGACGTCGCCCGCGATGCGATAACGGCCGGGTTCGAGCATCGATGCGAGCACGTCAATGCTGCGGCCGTCGACGACGAGATGTAGCGGAATTCCGGTCGATGCGATGCGCCAACCGGCACCGTCGCGCAGCGCCGCCGCTGCCGCGCGCAGCACGCGCGCATCGTCGACTTTCGGCGCTTCGAAGCCGGCGGGAAGACGCTCGTTGATGAAATCCGTGCTGGTTGCGCCCGCGCGAAACACCTCGTCGGCGAGAATCCACTGCAATAATGGAAGGTTTGTCGTGACGCCGGCGATCTGCAGCTCGTCAAGCGCGCACGAGAGACGCCGAATCGCGGCATCGCGCGAACCGGCCCACGCGATGACCTTCGCGAGCATCGAATCGTACCAGACGCCGACTTCGCTTCCGGTCGTCACGCCCGAGTCGACGCGAATGCCGGGCCCTTCGGGCGGCGTCCAATGTTCGATCGTGCCGGTTGCCGGCAAAAACGTCGTCGGGTCTTCGGCGTACAATCGCACTTCGATCGCCCAGCCGCGCGGCGCCATGTCGCGCTTGAACTCGGGACGCAGCGGCTCGCCGTTCGCGATCTCGATCTGCGCGCGAATGAGGTCGACGCCGTACGCAAGCTCCGTCACCGGATGCTCGACTTGTACGCGCGTGTTCATCTCGAGAAAGTAAAATTTTCCGTTTTCGTCGAGCAGAAATTCGACGGTCCCCGCGCTGACGTAAGCGACGGAGCGTGCCGCGGCGATCGCGGCTTGACCGAGCCGCGCGCGCAGCGCGTCGTCGATCGCCGGCGACGGCGCTTCCTCGACGATTTTCTGATGCCGCCGTTGAATCGAGCACTCGCGCTCGCCAAGGTGCACGGTCGCGCCGTGCGCGTCGGCGAGCACTTGCACTTCGACGTGTCGTGGGCGCCGCAAGAATTTTTCCAGCAGCACACTCTCGTCGCCGAACGCGTTTTGTGCTTCGCGACGAGCCGACTCGAGCGCCTCGGCAAAAGATTCCATTTCCTCGACGATGCGCATCCCGCGACCGCCGCCGCCCGCGCTCGCTTTTATCAGCACCGGCGCCGCGATCTTGCGGGCTTCCGCGAGCAAACGCTCATCGCTTTGATCGTCCCCGTCGTAACCGGGAATCGTCGGCACGCCGTGCTTGCGAACGAGCCGTTTCGCTTCGATCTTGCTGCCCATCGCCGCGATTGCCGCCGTCGGCGGCCCGACGAAGACGAGTCCCGCCTCGCGCACCGCGCCTGCAAAGCCGGCGTTTTCCGACAAAAAGCCGTAGCCCGGATGCACGGCATCGGCGTTCATCGATTTTGCGGCGCCAATGATCGCGCCGGCGCTCAAATATGACTCCGCCGGCGGCGGCGGACCGATGCGCGCGGTCGCATCCATCACGCGGCGGTGCAGCGCATTTTCGTCGGCGTCGGAATACACCCCGAGCGGCGCAATCTCCATTTCGCGCGCGGCGCGGGCGATCCGAATCGCAATTTCTCCACGATTTGCGACTAGCAGCCGGCGGATCACGACGTCAACTCCAGCTCGGCTTGCGATGTTCTAAGAATGCGCGCAGGCCTTCTTGGCCTTCCTCGGTCAC
>JBOHTT010000292.1:0-2728 GCA_050733775.1 Vulcanimicrobiaceae bacterium | reverse complement strand
GCACTTTCCGTTGCGCGGATCTCCCCTCGCGCGGCATCGGTACGGGCGTTGGCACCCGCAATCGCAATTTCACACGAGACGTTTACGGCAAAAGTAGCTCCAACGAACGCAGCAATCGTCGCGAAAGGTCGAAAGCGATGATTCCAGCCGTTCACCGATGCAGCCCGAGCCTAAACCAGACGAAGCCGCTGTCGGAGTCATCTCGCTTTAGGACAAGAGTCGCGCTACGCCCTGACTCCGAGCGCTGCAAACGACCAATCGCAAGGGCGACATCCTCTACGGTGCGAGCACGGCCCTCAACCTCAATGCCGTCCGCGGAACGATGAAGACTCACCAATCCTGCGTGGGAACCTATCGCATTTCCGAGAGTTGCCAGGTGCCTCGCTTGCGCCGCACTCTGCGCGCGTAACTGCACCAAAGAGGCGAACGTGTGCCGCTCGAGAGCGTTCGCGCGGCCCCTCCGCTCGAAGGCGAGAAGCATTTGTGAATCACGGTCACGCTGCAGCTCCCAGTGAAGCGTGGTTTGCCAGGCGGCACAGATACGAAATCCCTCCACCGAAAACGCCGCGAGCAATAGCGCGACGACGGCCATTGTGACTCTTGTAGAGCGCGAAGCGTCTCGACCGAAACATCCGAAGAGGCGGATTATCTTATCGGCTCCGCGCGGCTCGAGAAAGTCGATCACGCTGCGGCGCTCGCAAAGGGCCGATTGGGAAGAGCAGCAGCAACGGCGGTGAAGGCGTCGAGAGCGGCAGCCGTTGCCGCCTGCTTCGGCATGTCGATGACGAGCAACTCATCTAACGCCACCGGCTCAACGTCCATTGTGAGCTGTCGCTCCAGCGCAGGAATGATATCGGGCAACCTAGCGCCGTTACCACACAGACGCAGCCGGTTTACGAGCATCCCATCTTCGCGCAACGCCGCTAGTTCCGAAGCGACTGCCGAGCAGAAATCGTCCAATACTCTAGAGCCTGCACCACCGAGCCCTATCGTTCGCTTGCGGATTTCTGCCGTATTCGTGTCAATGCCCAGCTCATCCGCAAGCGCGCTTGTGAAATGGCTCCCGCCAAGCGCGATCGTCCGCGTTACCGGAATTCCACCCGAGATCGTGACGAGCGTGCTTCGGCTGAAACCAATATCCAAAAGCGAGACCTGACCGGTTCGCGCCAAAGCGCATCCTTCGTGGTCAACCCGAATGGCACGCAATCCGGACGACCTCAACACGGCCGTCGCTCGCTGTACCACCGATACGGGCGTCGCGGCGATCAGCATTCGATCTTCGCCGGATTCGTGGCGTAAGGACATCGATCGCACCGCGAGCGGCTCCTCGTTATGGAACGAGGCGATGCCCTCGAAATACGCCGCTCTCCGCGTCTCTTTGGTCGAGAGAGCGGGGAAACGTGCAGTACGGAGCTTCGCGTCGCACGTTCTGATCATTGTGACGGCCTTCTTCTGCGCGGAATCCACCTCGAGAAGAGCCGCAGCGAGCGCATCTTCGAGTGAGTCCGTGACGTCTGCACAGCCGACGCCGATGAGACGCACGGAGGAACCATGCCGAGCCAGCGACGCAACGCGCACGCGACTCTTTCCTAAATCGACGCCAAGTGGGAGCTGCTCGCTCATGCGAACGCTCCATGTCCCGAAACTAGGGAATCAGTCCGCGGAGCTTTTCCTGCTCGACGACGATGACGTGCGACGTGCGCATATCGATAAGGTGCTCGTCCCAAAACCGATTGAGTGTACGATTCACGGTTTCGCGAGTCGTCCCGATCATATTGGCCATTTCCTGATTTGTGAGCCGCAATGTGATCTTGACGCCGTTGTCCACTTTTTCCCCAAAGTTCTGCGTAAGATTCAAGAGCAGGGATGCCAGGCGGGCTCTGATATCCTGCGAGGTCGTTGCCGCAATGAGCTGATTCGCGGCACGGAGACGTTGCGACAACGCAGTCACGAGGTGGCGTGCAATCTTCGGCGAGTGTTCGATCATGTCCAGGAACGCCTTCTCGTCGATGACGCCTACCTTGACGTCGCTGAGCGTCTTGATTGACGCCGAGCGCAAGGACGAATCGAACAAGCTCATTTCGCCGAAAAAGTCGTTGCCCTTCAAAATCGATAAAATCGTTTCCCGGCCGTCCGAAGCAACGCGCGTTACCGCGACAGATCCGTCCAGGATGATATAAAACGTACCGCCTGGATCGCCTTCGCGCACGATAAATTCGTGCTTGTGGTACGACCGCACAACCGCTGTTTGCGCAACCTGGGCCAGCTGCGGTTCGTCGAAGTCGCGGAAGAGGGGGATACTGCGAAGGTTCACGATGTCGATCATCGGGGCGTAGAATTCCTCGGGTCATGGAAAGACCCCAGCACTCAACCGATGATACGCCAAATCGCACAAACTACCCGCCAACAGATACGGGCCAAACCTCACCGGGGACCCGTACCGCAAGCGTCCCGCTGCGAGCAACGCCAGCGCGAAGGCCGTGCCGGCGACAAAAGCGCTTCCTCTCGCCACGACCCCTTCCATCGGCCCAAGTCCGGCGCCAATCAGCAACGCCAGCTTTACGTCGCCGAGCCCCAGCCCACGTCCACCGCTCGCATACCGGATTGCCAGCATGACGATAAAGGCGACGATTGCCCCGAACACACTCTCGGCGACGCCATGCTCGAACACCGCCGCAATTATGGTTGCTGTCAAGCCGACGGCGATTAAGCCGTCAAAGATGTAGCC
>JBOHTT010000291.1:0-13035 GCA_050733775.1 Vulcanimicrobiaceae bacterium | reverse complement strand
AAGTGCATCCGAAATGGGCGCGGCGTTTGAATGCGCAGAATCTTTCCCGGCGCGACGCGCGAGACTTGGCGGTTTAACTTCCAAATCTCGAGCTGCCGTTCCGGCTTTCTCGCGCCGCAGTAGCGCGAATGCACTTCCGGCACGAGATCGAATACTTTTCCATCGCGCACGGAGCGCAGCAATTTCACGTATTCGGCGTGCGCCCACATGAGTGGCCGGGCCGAGCCGGTCGGCGAGCCGAATTCCATTTTGACTTGCGGTCTGCTCGGCTCGTCCCAAACTTGCTCCGGGAGCAGTCCGGTGCCGTGCGCGAAGTGTTCCATCGTGCGAATGTAGAGGGTCGGATCGTGTCCGGCCGCGAGCTCGTAGTGTCCGCGTTCCCCGGTAAGCAGCGGCCATGCGCGTCCGATTCCCCAGCCCGTGTACGGTCCGCCGTCGGCACGCTCGCCGTAACCGTCATGATTGTAGCGATGCCAGCACGGACCGAGCGGCGTGTCGACTTTTAGTATCTTGTCGATCACCTTGACCGAATCGACGATGATCGGATCGTCGGCTTTGCGCACGCCGTAGCGCACCAGCTCGAGGAAACCGCCGTCGACGACTTCCTTGGAAGGAAAGCGATATTGCTGTCCGGGTGGCACGTTCGCGAGCGTGAGCCAGCCGTTGTTTGGATCTTCGACGGGACGTGGGTCCTTCGGATCGAGCGGCAAAATGCGGATGTAGTGCCGCGGAATGCCGTCGACGAGCGTGCCTTGCGTCGTTACCGTCCACGCCTCGAGATGCTGCTCGAGAAAGTCGGCGTACTCTTCGATGAACGTGGCTGTAATATCGTCGCCTGCCTCGCGCGCGAAAGCAGCAGCGCAAATGAGACCGGCGATGTTGTTCGCGAGCGTCGACGGCGAATAGCCGGCGGCTTCTTCCCACCGCTCCTCGTCGGTTGCCGGGCCGTGATGCATGAGGTAAGACGCCGCGCGCAACGCGTGGTTGTACGGATCGAAGTGATGAAGCACGTCTTCCCGGTACATGCGGCGAGCCAACATAATTGGGAACGCAACCTCGTCGAGCTGAATGCCAGTCCAGTACGCTTCGCCGTCAATCCACATGTTTTGGGGGAAGCCGCCGTCATCGCGTTGGCTGGTCGAAAGGTACAGTAACGCGCGACGCGGCGTTTCGATGTTGCCGCATGCGAGAAGGCCCGTGACGCTGTTCGTGAGGTCGCGCGTCCAGACGAGATGATAGCCGCCGCGATCTTCGTCGCCGTGCGCGCTGCCCCAGGGAATCGACATCGACGCGATCATCGCGCCGGGATACGTTTTGTCTTCGTGCGCCATGAGGAGGCTGTAGCTCGAGGCATACAGTCTGCCGCCGTCGCCCGACATCGTTCCTAGCGCCAGCATATGGTTCGTCGAGCGCGTCCACTGCTCGATGAAACGTGCTTCGTGACGATCGAACGGTGTGTAGAGCGATCCGTAGAGCGTCGTGAGCGCGTTGTGCTGGCTGTTGCCGAGCGTGAGCGCGACGACGAATTCTTCGAGAGGATTCTCGATCTCGCCGATCAGCGCGATGTTCCCGTTCTCCGCCTGATCGAATTCCCAATCCATCTGGAAGTTGTCGGCGAGGTCGGTCCAACCGTCGCTGCGTCCGACGAAGCCGCACGAGAGCTTCTTGAAGGGACGGCTCGCATCGACCAACAGCCAGGTGCCGTGTTTTTCCGCGGCGAGAAGCTCGCGCCCCGACATGTCGATGACGTACGCGTTGTTGCTCCAGCCGCCGACTTCCAAATGCGGCGCGCACAAGACGAAGACTTTGATCTTCTTGCGCAGCTCCTCGTCGGCTTGAATGCGCACGCGCTGCAGCACCGACGGATAATGCGGATCCGTCAAAATCGTTTTTTCGATCGTATAACGTTTTTGCGGATCGACGTTGATGACGCGGTACCCGAGCGCAGCCGGCGCCAAGGCCTCGGTCGTCGTCGTCATGTGCATGCGCTCTTCGTGCAAGAAGCTCTCGCCGTCGGTGACGAGGAACTGCAAATCGCGCACCTGCGCGCGATCGACCGTCGGGCAGTAGATCTCGGTGACGATCCCGCCGAGGAGGGTGAACCAGATGCGGCTCGGGGCCGAGTAGGCGGTCCCGACGCCTTCCTTATTTGCGTAGGTCCAACGCGGCTCGATGCCCGGCGCGCCAAAGGCAAGCCGGGCTCCTCTCATAGTCGCCATCGCGGACTAATTCGCGTCGTGGAAAATAATGCCCAGTGCAAATCGCCTGCCGCTGCGAATTCGGCTGACCCCGTGGCGGACGACGGTCCGGTAGACGCCGTTTTTCCCTTGCACGGGCCGGTAGCGGTTGGCGAAGATCAGCATCGAGCCGAGCTGCGGCACGATGACTTCCGGCCGCGACTGGGCTCGCGGCCGCTGCTCGACGAGGACGAACTCACCGCCGGTGAAATCGGCGCCAGGACGGCTGAGAAAACACGTCGCCTGGAACGGAAACGCGATCTCGCCATAGAGATCTTGATGCAGTGCGTTCCAATCGCCGGGCTCGTACGTGAGGAGCAGTGCGGTGGGTCGCGTCTGACCGCGTGCCACGCACAGATCGAAAAGCGCCTGCTGCGTTGCGGGAAAACGCTCGGGCATGCGCAGCGCTTCCATCCAGCGGTTCGCAATCGGCGCAAGGCGTGCATACGATTCTTCGCGCAGCACGTCGATCGGCGCGGGGAGCGGATACCGAAAATACCGGTATTCGCCTCGGCCGAAACCGTGTGCGGCCATGTGCACCGTGCTGCGAAAGAGCTCGTCGCGCGGATACATGGCGGCGATCTCGCCGCAATCGTCTGCGGCGAGCACGCCGTCGATCAGGGCGTAGCCGTCGGCAAAGAGCGCCGCTTCGATCGCCTGCCAGTCGAGCTGCGCAACGCGCACCGCCACCCTGGTGCGAACACGCGTCACTCCGCCGGCGTTGCACCGGAACGCGGCACGCGCTGCGCGGCGCGCAAGCCGAGCCCGAGGGCGACGACAGTAAACCCGGCGGCGATTGCTGCCGGAGCCGGCGTGCCGTAGGTACCGAAGATGCCGGTCGCGACCGGCGGCATCACGATACCCGAAAGCGATTCGAGCGACGACGCGCTGCCGAGAATCGTGCCGCGCTGATTTTCCGGTGCCGTTTCCGTAATGAGCGCGGGTATCGTCGCATTCTCGAACGACATCCCGAGCGAAAACGCGACGACGAGCAGCGCGGCGCCGTAGAGATCGTGCATGAACGGCACGGATACGAACGCGATGAGAAGCGCGACGAATCCGGCGTTGGACGTCGTGCGATTGCCGAGCGCCTCCGTGACCCTCCCGACGACGAAGATTTGGAGAATCACGCTCACAAAACCGAAGACGGAGAACGTCCGGGAGGTATCGCCCGGCCCGAAATGCAGCTGCGCAGCGATGATGAGCGCGAACACGCTGAACCATCCGTACAACCCGAGCGAATAGACGAGTTTTTGCCACAGCACCGGCGCGATCCGCGGGTCGCGCAACGATTGGACGATTTCGCTAAGCGCAGCCGGATTCGGCTCGTCGGTTTTCGAGCGCGATTCCGGAAGGAAGAAAATCGTCGCGATTAGCGTAACGACCTGCAGCGCAGCCGCGGCAAGAAACGGCGCCGAAAAACCGTAGCGGTCCACGAGAAATCCACCGATCGCGGGTCCGAAGATCAGCCCCCCGCTGAAGGTCGCGCCGATATACGAAAAGGCGCGAGCCCGGCGTTCCGGTTCGACGAGATCGGAGACGTAGGCTTGCGTGACGCTGATGTTCCCGCCGGAGAGTCCTTCGATGATACGCGCAACGAAAACCCAGCCGATCGACGGCGCGAAGGCGAGCATCGTCCATCCGATCGTCGCGCCGATTTGGCTGATGATCAGCACTTTCTTGCGGCCGATGCGATCGCTGACGTTTCCCCAGATCGGGCCGCCGATCAGCTGCGTAAACGAGAACGACGCAAACAGCAGCCCGACGACGACGTCGCCGACGCCGAAATGCTTGACGAAATACGGCATCAGCGGAATCAGGATTGCAAATCCCAAAATATCGATGAACGTGATGCCGAGAATCGGCAAGAGACGCGTAAGCATCAGAAGATTGCTTCGATGCGCTGTTGTTGCAGAATGCCGGGCAGGCAGCGCAAACCGAGTGCGCCGACGCCGTCGCCGTCCAGCGCGGGCAAGCGTTGCACCACGTCGAGAAAGCGTCGCGACTCGCCGGGATCGATTCGATCCGTGGTGAGAGCCGCAAATTTTGCGAGATAGTCCCGGCGCGCAAATGGACGTTCGCCGTTGGGATGCGCGTCGGCCACGAGCAGCTCGTCTTCGAGCGTGCGGCCGTCGTCGAGCGTGATCACGGCGCGAGCGCCAAAGGCCTTCTCGCGCGGGTTGGCAGCATGGTAACGCGCCGACCACTCGGGATCTTCGACGGTTCGTATGTTTTGCCAGAGGCGCATGGTTGACGGTTCGTGTGCGCGCTGCGAAGTGTACGAGCGAACGTGATGCCACTCGCCGTCTTCCAGCGCGACCGCAAAGATGTACGGCGCGCTGTGGTCGAGGGTTTCGCGCGATGCGTCGGGATCGTATTTCTGCGGGTCGCCCGAGCCGCTGCCGATGACGACGTGCGTGTGATTGCTGGTATGAAGCACGACGCTTGTAATGCGATTGACGTCGCCAATGCGCTTGCGCAGGCGAAATGCCAAATCGATCAGCGCTTGCGCCTGATATTCGGCTGAATGTGCTTTGGTGTAGGTGTCGAGAATCGCGCGTCGCGGCTCGTCGTCGCTGGGAAGGTCGATCTCGTAGCGAGCGTCGGGGCCATCGAGCAGCCACGCGATGACGCCGTCTTCGCCTTCATAAATCGGCGACGGCGACGTTTCGCCGCGCATGGCGCGGTCGACCGCCTCGATCGCCATTTTGCCGGCGAAAGCGGGGGCGTAGGCTTTCCAGCTGCTGATCTCGCCTTTGCGTGATTGGCGCGTGGTCGTTGTGACGTGCAGCGCGTGGTTGATCGCGTGAAAGGTGATTTGCGGATCGAGATGCAGCAGCGTCCCCAGACCCGCTGCTACCGCCGGGGCAAGATGCGCGATGTGGTCGATTTTATGGTCGTGCAGGTCGATCGCGCGAATGAGCGCGCAATCGATTTCGTAGGCCGTGAGGGTTGCTCGTACGAGGTCGTTGCCGCTGCGCCGCATCTGCTGCGCGACGGCGAGCAAAGGTGGAATCGAATCCCCGGGATGTCCCATTTCGGCGGCCAGAAACGTGTCGTGAAAATCGAGCTCGCGGACCGCGACGCCGTTTGCCCACGCCGCCCATTCGCACTCGTAACGGCGATCGCCGCCACCCCAAATCGTTCCACCGCGCTCGCGCGGATGTGCGAGTGCCTGCGCGCGTGCCGCTGCAACCGGATGGCGATCGATCGCTGCGATCGCAACCGCTGCATCGTCGATGACGCGATCGATCACAGTTGAGACCGAATTCTCGTCGAGCGGTGCGTTCGCAGTCGCGAGTTGCGCAAAGCGATAAGCCAATTGCTGCCGCATCGGGAGCCGCTCGCGCGAAGGATGGACTCGAACCGTATAGCGCCGCACAGGCGCCCCTATTACTTGGAAGCGCCGAAAACCATTTGAACGCGCAGCGTCGTGTAGGGTGCTGCCGCCGTGCCGGGTGCGCGCGTGAGATAATAGCCGCGCACGCCCAGCACGCGCAGCGACAGTGTCGAAGTGCCGGTTTCGATTCCCGCTTCCCCTTCGGCGAAGCGATTGCCGAACACGTTATGGGAATCGAATCCACCGTTGACGCCGGCGACCGGTCGAACGTGCCGTCCGCCGAAGCTGTGCAACACGTTGTAGTAAGCGATGCCGTTGCCGGCGTATCGCGAGTAGATTGCGGCGCTGAGATTGATGCTGGTCGACGGCAGCGGCGCCGACGCCCATTGTCTTGAATACGCCAGACCGTAGCGCAGGTCCGGGATCGTGCCTTGGCCGCGCAGCCCGATGCCGGCGCCGGCTTCAATAAAGGTGACGAGATAGGGCCCGAGCCTGCGCCGCACGCCGGCGTCGGTGACGAGCGCGTTATCGGAAAAAATTTGCGACGTACCCGGCGCGCCGGAACGCAAGTCTTCGGAGAGATGCATGGCAACGTACGGTTGCACGACACCGGGCGGCGCGAGTGCGTAGGTTTGATCGACGTCGAAGAGCTGATCGCCGAAGCGACCCTCGTACTGCGTCGAGCTGTAACTTTCGAAGCGCGGGCCTTTCCACTCCGCCGCACCAATGTCTCGCCAAATCGACGCCGCCTGCGAATGCGCGCGAAAGTACGCGTCGCGGCCGGTGAGGATACGTCGCGCTTCCTTTGCTTTACCGACGTCGAGCAATGCGTAAGCGAGATCGACGGCGAACGCATCGTCGCCGGAATGCGTCGCGAGATAACGCTCTCCGACCGGCACCGCTTCCGCATAGCGTTGCTGCTGCACGAGCTGGTAGAAGCGGTCGCCGTCGTCGACTTGCGCGATGATCGCGGGAATCATGTGCGCTCCGGCGCGATGACGGCGAGTGGGTCGGCGAAACGATAGCCGAGTGCCTGAAGACCGTTGACGTAGTCGATGACGTCGGCGAGCGGAACCGTCGAAGGATGCAGAAAACCGGCCGGAATGCAATCTGCGCATACGGAGAACGCGCGTGCTCTTGCAAGTTGCAGGCGAAGAGTCATTCGTTTGTCGCTGCCGACGGAAACGTAACCGAGATTTTCGGGCAGCAGTGCCGAGCTGTACTGATCGCGCTGCAACGCCCAAGGCAGAAACGCGACCGGACGTCTCCGCTCCCACGATATGCCGAAGAACGTCGCGACGACGCGGTAGTCCAGCGGCGACGCAGAGTAGTGCGGTGATTCCCACATCACGGGATCGAGGCCGAGGCCACGCTCGATATCCAAACCGCGCGTCACGCGATCGGTCATCCATGCGGGCGAGTCTTGCGGTAGCGGCTGATTGTGCACGGCATCCCAAAACTCAAAGTCTTCCGGTGAGTTGAAGCTGTGGTGCAAGCCGTGAAGGACGATGCGCGCACCGTGCGATTGCGCAAAACGCAGGGTTTGGACGAGCTCCGGATCTTGAGACAGCGTGCGCAGGGTGACGCCTTTGATCAGCTGATCCGGAATGACGCCGATGCCGTAGGGGACGTCACGCGACGCCATGTAATCGGCGATCGCGCGCATGCGGCCGGTCGGAACTTCAACGGAGACGTCCTCAAACCGGAGCAGCGCGATCCTCGGTTCGGGTGGAGCATCGAGTCCGATCCGAAGCAGGTCGCAAGCGGCGAGCCATGCGCCTTGGCGATACGGATCGATGAATTCGCTGGCAAAGGTCAGCGGCGTCGCGATGAACGTCGCGCGGCCGTCCACGATTGCGAGCGGCGTCGTACCGTTTGCGTTGATGGTTCCGAAGGTGTGCGCGCCCACTCGTGTGGTGAAGCGGGTGTAGAATTTTCCGATGACGGCGAAGCGCTGATTCTTGTATGCAATCTCCGCGCGCGGCGGCGTCACGACCTCGCGCGCCGTTAGGACGTTCGGAAAGACCCCCAACGCCTGAAACTGCGCGAGGTGTTGATTGAAGACGATGAGACGGCGCGCTGCGGCGAGCGCGCGCGCCGCAGGCGGCAAGGCGGAAGCGCGGCCGAAGTACACGACGGCGTCGGCGCCTTCGACGTCCGCCGGAGTCACGGATTCGGAATAGGCCCACGAAACCGTCCGCGCAAAATGCGTCAGCGCGATCGACGCGGAGTCGCCGGCTCGTTTGGCGTCGGCGAGACTGTCGCCGCGATCGTCGACGACGACGAGGATGTGCGCGAGCGCTGGTGGAGGTACGATCGGAGCCGGCATTTGAGAGTGCGCGCCGCCGAACAGCGCGAGCACGAAGGCGCCGAGCATGGACATCAGCTTCATCGCGGGTTCCCGATGACCATGACGTCGATCGTCGACGCATCCGTGGGATCGTGCGAGATTACGGTACAGGCTTGCGTCGTCGGCGTCACGCGCAGCGGCGCAGAGCCTTCAGAAGTCGCGACGCACACCGGCGTTTGCTCGAACGGCGTTGCGTACGTGAAGGTGTAGCGCCCGCGCAGGAGGCGTGCGCGCGTCGCCCACTGATTCGACGCTTGCTGCTCGCTGCGGCGGACGGCGAGGTTGCCGTCGCGATCGACGCTCAAGAGATCGTCGAATCCGGTGGCGTTCGGCGCGCGGCGCCGCACGACGAACCCGTCGCGCGCGAGATCGAAGCCCGCAAACCACGTCGGGTCGCTCTTGGAATCGACGCCGGAGAAATCGACGAATGCATTGGTCAGGAGACCGACGACGCGTGAGCTTCCGAGCTGCGAATTCACGACGCGCCCGTACGGCGCTTTACCGTCAAGGCCGTCGATCTCGATGCCGTGACCGCCGACGACGATCGAGCGGTATTGCGTGACGGCCAGCCCCAGCTGCCAGCCGCAGGCTTCGCTAAATGCCGCGAACGCGACGCCGCAGTTGGCGTTCCGCACCCAAAACGTTGCGCCGGCGGTGCCGCGATCGAACGGCAGGTCGTTGCGCTCGCTGAGCTGCAAGCCGAAGGCGGGACGTGAAGAGTTGAGCACGGTCCAACGGCCGGTGTCGTGATTGGCGTTGCTCGCGAGCCATCCGTCGCCGTCGACGACCAAAAACGGATTGCGTCCTGCAGCGACGATGAGCTGCGGAACGAGCACGGCTGCGAGCACGAGTGCGGCAGCGGCCACCGGCCAGCGCAAGGGCATCATTTGAAATAGTGCTCCTGAACGTCGTCGATCTGCGCTTGCGTGAGATAGCCGGCATCGATGACGAGCGCAAAGAGCGGTTTGTGCTTGCGATCCTGCGCGACGAGTATCTCCTCGAGCTGCGTTCGCGTGAGCAAGCCACGATCGACGAGATACGCGCCCAGCGGCTTGCGCCGCTCGTCACCGAAAGTATACGAACGTTCGATTGCGTGAAGCAGACAACGCGGCTCGACGAGGACGATTTGCAGTATCCCGGGCAGGTGCTCTTCGAGAAACGCACGCAGCTCGATGGAAGGCTCGTCATCGACCGCAACGACGGTTCGTTCGGGTTCGATGCGGAGCGGCAGGATGCGACGATGCTGCGCGTCGGCCAGACTCACGAGCGCGAGCGCTTCTGTCGTCGGAATGAGATCGTCGCCCGTACCGTCGATCGCGCCGATCTGCTTCGCAACGGCGCCTACGAGCTGGCGTTGCGTGAGATAACCGAGACGCAGGAGCGTTTCGCCGATCCTCTCGCCCTCCTGGCGTTCGGCAAGCGCGAGCGCGATGTCGTCGCCGGTCACGAGCTGTTCGTCGATCAGCACTTCGCCGAGCTGACGGCGATATTCGTGCAGCGCGCGATCCGTCGGGAAGGCGTGCTCGGTCTTGCTCCATGTGACCTGCGTGCCGGTGGCGGAGGCTTTTGCGACCAGCCAACACGCCCGCGCCGTCGCCGCAGCATTGACGGTCGCGCCCCAAGGTATGCGCACGAGCGCGAGGACGCCTTGCAGCGGTCCGTAGACGGACGAGACGAAATACGCCTTTTGAAAGACGCGCAAAATCGTCAGCAGGAAGACGAGTTGCAGAATCGGCCATCCCCACCAGCCCGGTCCGATATTGGGCTGCATCACGCGGTGGTCGAATTGCGCCCACACCAGCATCGCGAGCGATCCGACCAACCCCGCATAGCCGACGAGTACGAGCAGGTTTGCGAGCACCGCCTTGCGATCGCGATACAGCGTGTAGCGCGTGAACCAATCGCCGGTCCAACCCGTGTGCTGCCAGGCTTGGAAGCAAATCCCGGTGATCCAGCGGGCTTTTTGCCGGACGGCGGTACGAAACGTATCGGGAAAGAACTCGCGCGTCGCGACGAACGAGGCGGCCGTAAGATCGTAAGGCTCGCCGTGCGCGTGCGCGAGCCGCTGATGAACCATGATCGTGGAGAAGCCGTGCTCGCGGAAGCGTAAGCCGATCTGATAATCTTCGGTCAGCGACGTCGTCGGGAACATCTCGCCGCGACTCTCGCCGAGCGACTCGAGCGCCACGCGATTGAACGCACACCCGACGCCCGCGCACGGAACGAAGCTTCCCAGGGCTTCGCGAATGACGAGATCCTTGAGATGGTTTTCTGCAAACTCATCGGCGTACGTCCAGGCGGTCCACTCGTGCCAGTCTCGTTCCAGCGGAAAGACCGGGAGCTGCACCATATCGCGTCGCGGAATAAGGAAGTTGTACAGCAAGAGCGACTCGGGATGGATAACGTCCTCGACATCGTGCAGCACGATGACTTTGTACGGGTCGTTGCCCTCGCCATTACACATCGCAGCGTACATTTGGTTGAGGTTTTGCGCTTTGGTCGTCGGACCGTTCAGCTCGTTGAGGACCACGCGGACGCGCGGAAATCGGCGAGCCGCTTCTTCCGCCTTGGCGACGGTAGCCGGATCGTTCGGATACACGCCGACGAAGAGCTCGTAATTGCGATACTGGATCGTGCGGCATGCGAGCTCGACCATTTTGTCGACGATCTCTTCTTCGTGCCAGCACGGGACGAAGATCGCAATGCGCTGCTGTTCTCGTTCGCGAAGCTGGTCGACCGTCAGCGCCTTGAAACGGCGCGTCTTGATCTTTCGCACCGCTTTGTGGATCCAGTACGCGACATCGAAAAACAAGTCGTCGATGCCGAAGGCTGCAAATGCGAGCGAGGATACGATGACGAGGCTTGCGAGCGCCGCCGACACCTCGTAGGTGAAGGCCGAAAAGCTCACGCCGCTTTGCCGCCTCGCCGCTTGCGCCGTGCGGCCAGCACGACTACACCGAGCAGTCCGGCGCAACCGGCGTAGATCGGTATCGCCGCACGCAACAAGAACGGCTGCGCGACTTCCCGGTGCATCGGCGCGGTCGACCCATAGAGCAGCGTCGTTCCCCGGAAGAGAAACACGCGATCGGTCTGCACGCCGAGCGTCGCATAACCCACCGTCGCGAGTCCGGCTGTTGCTGAGGCATCTTTCCAGAACGATGCAACGAGAACGGGCGTGCCGTCGATGCGGGCGGATTCCAGTACCCCGAATGCGTCGTTATACCGCGCGTTCAGAACTCGCCCGCCACCATCCACGGCGAAACGATCGCCTTGCGAGCGCAGCGGGAGATTCCAAGCGGAGAGCCGTTCGAGCGGCGCGATGACGATAGCCGCGTCGTAGCCTTTCGGAATATGGTCGCCCATCGGAAGCACGTCGAGCGAGCTGATGTTCGTATTTCCGCTACCGAGCGTTGAGAGCAGCGAGAAGGCGTACGGTACGAGCTGCTTATCGTCGATCAGCACCGCGACGCGTCCCGAAGCGGCGCGGAAAAAATCGCCGACCGAGTAGGTGTACGGCGTCGCGCTATCCCAACGGAACGTCGAGTCGTCGTAGAGTGTCGTAGTAATCGATTCCGGCGGTAAGTGACAATCGCGCGCGGTATCGTAATCGACCGTCAGGCGAACGTCGTTCGATGCCGCAATCGCATTCGGCGAAATCGCGAACTCGACGTTCTGATGGCCGTGCGTCGTATCGAGCGGCACGGAGTCGGCGAGCGCGCCGTTGACAAACAGATTGATGTCGCCGCGCTGCACGGGTCCGAGAGCCGTGTGCGCCACGACCGCATCGAAGCGCAGGCCGCTGGGTATGCCGCCGGCGCGGCCGATATTGAACGGCAGTGCGAAGGTCGGATGCGCGCCGCTGGTCGTTTGCGTAACGAGACCGAGCTCGCGCAGCATCACGTGCGGGCCGGGAGCCGGCGTCGCGCCGGGTTGCACGTCGGCGGCGTCAACTTCGTTCGTGATCAGCAGTGGATCGATCTCGCGATCGAGCAGCGCGTCGCCTTTGGGTCCAACGCGCAAGACGTTACCGTCTGCGGCAAGATCGGTCGAGAAACTGCCGAGGACGATGTTGTGCGCGGAGGGGTCCGGACTGTTGCGCAGCGTGACGGCGGCGTGACGCCAGCGATAGAGCTGCTGCACTTCGTATGCCAACCGCACGGCGGCACGACTGCGCTCGATCGTGCTATTCGGTGGGACGACGATCGCAACGTCGCCGTCGTAGTTCTCGAGAAATCCAGAGATCGTCGACGTCCCAGGCTGCGTATCGACGACGAAGCCGGCGCCGCGCTCGACGATCAGGTACAGCGACGCGGGATCGAGATGCGAACAGTCGTCGTCACCGGCGTGTGTGAAGCCGCCGAGGATGCTGACATCGAGCGTGTGTTGCGGCGCTTCGGGCAACGGCAACGTGACGTCGATAAACGGATGCTTGCGCAGTGCCGCGACGGTCGTCGTCCAGACCGGCGTTCCGCCGCTGACGACCGTAATCGTCGAGCGTGGATCGATTGCGGGCGAAAGGCGCACATGCGCGTGGAATCTCACGGAGCGCACCGAGCGATAAATCGGAAGATAGAAAGAAAGCGCAGGCCGCCCTCCGCCGGCGGTGCGGTCGCCGCTTAGCCCAAGCTGTTCGAGCGTGACTCCTTGCATTGCGGCAGGTGCAGGCAACCGCACGCAAACTGCCATTATGAGGATAAGGAAGAACGCGAAAAACCGGGACGGCATAAGAACCGGCCCATTCTAACTCTTCTCTCGGTCGAGCGGTGTGTAGCTTTATTACCGAGCAGTAAAGGTTTGACGTCTGATATGTAAAGCGGCAGCGCTTGTGAGGGCGCGCACGATCAGTTAGCGACCTTAGCGGGGCTTTCGATCGGTGTCACGCGCAGACGCAAGCGTTCGTTACGGCGGAGAATGTCGAGCGCGAGTGGCTGTCCAAGCGGCAGCTCGGTAAGGACGCGGTGCAGGCTGTCGATGCCGGCTGTTCGGCGTTCTCCGATTGCGATGACGACGTCGCCGTCTTGCAAGCCGGCTTGAGCCGCCGGGCTGTTTCGCTCGACGGAATGGACGACGATGCCGCGCGAATCGTCGAGCTCGAGCGTGCGTACGAG
>JBOHTT010000290.1:0-13046 GCA_050733775.1 Vulcanimicrobiaceae bacterium | reverse complement strand
CCTCCACGATGGGCGCGGCGTTCCCTTCGAAGCGGTCGAACGCGCGCGAAAATGAGTCGACCACAGCGTCGTGCTCGACGCCGCCGGCGACGGTCACGACCACCGCATCGGGAGCGTAACGCTCGCGCATGTGTCCGCGTAGGTCCTCGACGCCGAGCGCAGTCACCGTGCCGGGAAAGCCGATGACGGGGTCACCCAAGTTGGAATTCGACCACATCAGCCGCATGAACTCGTCGTGGATCACCTCGTCAGGCGAATCGTCGTACATCTTGATTTCTTCCAAGACGACGCTCTGCTCGCGCTGCAGATCCTCCCGATCGAACTTCGAGGCCAAGAACATGTCCGCGAGAACGTCGATCGCCAGCGGAATATGACGCTCGATGACGCGAGCGTAATAGCAAGTCGACTCTTTGTCCGTAAACGCGTTGAGGTTTCCCCCGACGCGATCCATCGTCTCTGCGATGTCGCGCGCGCTTCGCCGCTGCGTTCCTTTAAACAGCATGTGCTCGACGAGATGCGAAATGCCGCGCTGCTCGGCTCGTTCGTAAGCGGATCCGGCGTCGGCCCAAATGCCGATCGCGGCCGAGCGAACGGTCGGAATGCGCTCCGTCACGATACGAACGCCGCTGGGAAGCGTCGTTTTAGCGTACATCGGCGACCACGAGACCGGCACGCCAGGCCGCATCCCAATACGCTTCGCGCACGCGTGGTGACGACCGGCGCACGGTCAACGTGAACACCGCCCGGTCGTAGACTTGATCCATATCGCCTGCGCTCCCTCGCGGACCGGACGGAACCGTCACGCGAAGATCGACTTCTTCCAATTGTGAATCGGACGCAAACGTTATGTCGACGATCCGATTCGCTTGCGCAAGAAATCCGGCGGCGGCGATCTTCCGCTTGAGTTTCACACCGAGCAGCGTCACGCCGGCAACGCGATGGGAGCCGACGCGGTCGACCTCCACCTGAATCAGCTGCATCGCCCATGGCTGCGCGAGAAGCGCGCGCGCCACCCGTTCCGCCTCGATGCGCTGGTTGCCCGCCGCGCGCGCTCGCGCGTCGACATCGAGCACGCTCGGCATCGCTGCAGCTGCAATCGCCGTCTGCACTAACGCACAGGCGAGGACGGCGCTAATATGCTTGCGCGAAGTAAGCCTGCACTTTCGCGGGTTCGCCGCACGCAACGCAGCGCTCGCCGCGCGCGGGACGGCGCAGGTTACGCGTCGCCGCGCTCGTCTCGGCTTTCACGTGAGCCTCGCACTCCGGGCGCCCGCACCAGGGGATGTCGAGCATACCGGCTCGTTCGCGCAGCAATCCGAACAGCTCGTCACGATCGGTCGTCGAAATCGTATGCGACTCCAAGAACTTCCTCGCTTGATCCAACAGCTCGGCTTGAATTTCGTCAAGCAAGACCGCGATTCGCGCCGGCACTTCGGTGAGCGGAACGGCGACTTTTTGGCCAGGATCGCGGAAAGCTCGATCGCGCCGCACCAGCGTTGCGACGCCTTGCGCGAGGTCGCGCGCACCTATTTCGATGCGAACCGGCACGCCGCGCATTTCCCATTCGTTGAACTTCCATCCCGCGGTTTGCTCGCGCAGATCGACGCGCACGCGCCGTCCGGCGTCCCGTAATGCTGCCGCGAGCCGCTCGCACGACGCGAGCACTTCGCCACCTTCGCCGCGGAAAATCGGCACGATCACCGCTTCGATTGGTGCGAGCTTGGGTGGAATGCGAAGCCCGCGATCGTCGCCGTGTACCATAATGGTCGCGCCGAGCATCCGCCACGACATGCCCCACGACGTCGTCCATGCATGTTGCAGCGTTTGATCCTCGGCCGCGAACTGAATCTCGTACGCACGCGCGAAATTTTGGCCGAACTCATGCGACGTGCCGGCTTGCAATGCACGGCCGTCGGGCATCAACGCTTCGATGGAGAACGTGTGCAACGCGCCGGGAAAGCGCTCCGCGTCGCTCTTTTCACCAGAATAGACCGGGACGGCAGCAACGTTCTCGGAGACGTCTCGGTAGACGTCCAGCATCCGTTGAACCTCTTCTGCAGCTTCCTCGCGCGACGCGTGCGCGGTATGGCCCTCTTGCCAGAGAAACTCCAGCGTGCGCAAAAACGGCCGCGTTCGCTTTTCCCAACGCAAGACGTTCGCCCATTGATTGATGAGCAACGGCAAGTCCCTGTAGGAGTGCACCCACTTCGCGAACATCGTCATGATCGTGACTTCCGAGGTCGGCCGGATTGCAAGCCGCTCGGTGAGCGTCTCGCCTCCGCCTTGGGTCACCCAGGCGACTTCGGGAACGAATCCCTCGACGTGCTCCTGTTCGCGCGCCAAGAGCGATTCGGGAATTAGCAGTGGAAAATACGCATTCTCGTGGCCCGTCGCTTTGAAGCGCGCATCGAGTTCGGCTTGCAGCCGCTCCCACAAACCGTAGCCGTAAGGACGCAGGACGACGCAGCCGCGCACGGGCGCGAGGGACACCAATTCCGCTTTGTAGCAAACCGCCTGGTACCACTCCGACAGGTCGATAGCCTTAGGAGGGATTTCCTTGACGAGTGGTTCGCGCTCGAGTTCGTCGGGCTGCGTGGGCATAACCCGGGCCAGGTTCGCACGCAGGCCGCGCAGTCCTCGCCCAGAAGGCGACGGCGATGCCGAGATTGACACGAATCTACACGCGAACGGGCGACGAGGGAATGACCGCGCTGGTCGGCGGGCAACGCGTCAAAAAGAACGTTCTACGAATCGAAACGTACGGAACGGCCGACGAGCTTTCGAGCGCCATCGGCGTTGCGCGCGCCGCACTCGCCGACGTGCTCCGCTCGCGCGCGCTCGATCAAGCTCGTGCCGTCGAGGTCGCAACGCAGCTGGATGACTGGCTCGCCTGGACGCAAGACGTGCTCTTCAATCTCGGCAGCGACCTCGCGACGCCGCGCGAAAAGCGACGCGAAGGCCTGCCGCGAGTCACGGATGAGGACGCTCGCGCGCTCGAACGCGCCATCGACAAGGCGCAAGAAGATTTGCAGCCGCTCCCCAACTTCATCCATCCCGGCGGGTCGCACGCGGGCGCGCAATTACATGTTGCGCGTACCGTCGCGCGCCGTCTCGAACGCATCCTTGTGGCGTTCGGCGAGCAAGAAGAGCTCGATCCCGAGGTTCGCCGCTACGTCAATCGCCTTTCGGATGCGCTTTTCGTTTGGGCACGCTGGATCAACAAGGCCCTCGACAGCGAGGAACATTTGTGGTCGGCCGACTCTCGAGCTCCGGGCTGAGAGCACGCCTCTTCGCGCGAGCGTCGATCGAACGCTTAGCCGCGGACGTCGAGGCCGGCGAAAAGCAGCAACCACGGTTGCGCCGCAAGCTAGGCGCGATCGATCTCGTCTCAGTCGGCCTGGGCACGATGATCGGCGGCGGCATCTTCACGACGATCGGCCCGGGAGTGCAAAAAGCCGGGCCGGCGATCGTCGTCGCGTTTTTGCTCGCAGGCCTCGCTTCGTTTTTTGCGGCCCTTGCATACTCCGAATTAGGATCGATGGTACCGATCGCGGGCAGCGCCTATACGTACGCTTACGCAACGCTCGGCGAAATCGTCGCGTGGATCATCGGTTGGGATCTCATTCTCGAATACGGCATCAGCGCGGCGCCGGTCGCGCAACAGTTCTCCGCCTACGCGCAAAGCGCGCTCGCCGCATTCGGCGTCGCGCTTCCGGCATGGGCGCGTGACGCGCACTTCGCAACGCAGCTCTCGAGCGTTCACGTAGACCTGATTGGCGCACTTTTCGTGCTCGTGCTTTCGGCCTTGCTCGCGCTCGGCATTCGGGAAACGGCAACGTCGAACAACGCATTTGTCGTCGTGAAAATCGGCGCGCTGCTCGTTTTCATCGTCGCCGGCGCCATGCTCTTTCATATGGCCAACTTCCATCCGTTCACGCCGAACGGCTGGGGTGCCGGAGGACTCGTGGGCGGCAACGGCCTCGGCATAATCCCAGCGGCCGCACTCGTCTTCTTCTCGTATATCGGGTTCGACACGGCGACGACCACTGCGGAAGAGACGCGCAATCCCCAACGCGACGTGCCCATCGGCGTGATTGGATCGCTCGCCATCGGAACGCTGATTTATTGCACCGTCGCGTTCGTGCTGATCGGCAGCGTTCCGTGGAAGCAGGTGGATCAAAATGCGGCCCTCGCAGCAGCACTGGCGCCGCTGCACAGCAACCTCATCCAAGCCATCATCACGATCGGCGCGCTGGCCGGAACGACCAGCGTCGCCCTCACGTCGCTGCTCGGCCAGACGCGCATCTTCTATGCAATGGCGCGCGACGGTTTGTTGCCGCCGTTCGTCGCGCGCGTTCACCCGCGGTTCGGGACGCCCGCGGCCATGACGATGGCCACCGGAATCGTCGTGGCGATCCTGACCCTGATCGTGCCGCTCGATGCGCTGCTCGAGCTGGTCAACATCGGCACCTTCAGCGCCTTCATCATCGTCTGCGGCGGGGTCATCTGGCTGCGCGCCAACCGGCCCGAGCTGCCCCGCCCGTTCCGCTCCCCGTTCGTCCCGGTCTTTCCGATCTGTGGGATCGTCTTGTCGCTGTTCCTATCGACCCAGGGCCTCGGAGAATTCACCTGGCTGCGCTTCGTCGTGTGGCTGCTGGTAGGACTCACCTTTTATTTCGCCTACGGGTACCGGCGCCGCACAGCCGGGTCGCCGCAGGGCTGACTCCCCGGGGGCCTTCGTAAAACCGGCCCCGCGCCGGGCCGATGGTACATAAGGATGATTGCCGCGGACCGACCCAAGATTCTCGCCCTGGAAGCCCTGGCCGAGCAGGCCGTCGCGTTCCGCGCTCAGGGCAAGACCATCGTGCATTGTCACGGGGTCTTCGATCTGCTGCACGTCGGCCATATCCGCCATTTCAAGGAAGCGCGAGCCCTCGGCGACATCCTCGTCGTCACCCTGACCGCGGACAACCACGTCAACAAGGGCCCGAACCGGCCCGCCTTTGCCGAGTCGCTTCGCGCAGAGGCCATCGCCGCGCTCGAGTACGTCGATTTCGTCGCCGTGAGCTACCATCCCAATGCCGTTGAGGTCATCAAGTGCATTCGACCCGACGTGTATGCGAAGGGGCCGGATTACCGCGACGCGTCGCTGGATCACACCGGCGGGATCGTGCGGGAACGTGAAGCCGTTGAGGCCGGCGGCGGACGCATCGCATTTACGGATGGCGCCACCTTCAGCTCCTCGACGCTCATCAACCGCTTCTTCCCCGCATATCCGGAAGAAGTCGAAGATTGGCTCCGACGCTTCCGCCACGGATTTGCCGCCGGCGACGTCATCGACGCAATTAAGTCGTTTACCGGACTTCGCGTCATGGTCGTGGGCGAAGCGATCATCGACGAATACGTCTATTGCGATCAGATGGGCAAGGCGGCCAAAGAGCCGGTCCTGGCCATGCGTTATAACTCGCGTGAGAAATTCGCCGGCGGAGCGCTCGCGATCGCAAACCACCTCGCGCAGTTCTGCGATCGCGTCGAGCTCGTCACGTTTCTCGGCGACCGCAATCGTGAAGAAGCATTTATCCGCGAGCGGCTCGCGCCGAACGTCGACCCGACATTTTTAACCAAGCCGGACTCCCCGACCATCGTCAAAAGGCGATTCGTAGAGCGCTACCTGATGCAGAAGCTCTTCGAGGTGTACGAGATCAACGACGAGATGCTCGAGGATCCCGAGGAAACGGCGCTCTGCACGTTGCTCGAAGAGCGCCTGAGCGGCATCGACGTGACAATCGCCAGCGACTTCGGTCACGGCATGCTCAGCCCCCGGGCGGTACGGACACTAGGAAAACACGCAAAGTTCCTGGCGGTCAATACGCAAATCAACGCTGCGAACATCGGCTTCCATACGATATCGAAATACAAACGCGCGGATTTCGTGTGCATTCATGAGGGCGAAGTTCGCCTCGATGCGCGCTCGCGCCGCGGCGATCTCGAGACGCTTGCAAGCGAGGTTGCCAACAAGCTGGATTGCGATCAGATTCTCGTCACGCACGGGAAGAGTGGATGCACGCTCGTCGACGCCAGACGGGGAACGACGAAATGCCCCGCATTCACGACGCGCGTTGTCGACCGGATCGGATCCGGCGATGCAGTTTTGGCGCTCTCGTCGCTGGCCGTCGCATCGCACCTTCCCGGCGAGCTCGTCGCGTTCATCGCCAACGTCATTGGGGCTCAGGCGGTGCAAATCGTCGGTAATCGAACGAGCATCGATCGCGCCGCTACCATGAAATTCATCGAAACGATTCTCAAATGAGCACCACCGCCGCCCCAACGACTACGTCCGGAGAGCTTCGCCGGGCGCTCTACTTTGAGATGCTTCGTATTCGCCGCGTCGAGGAAACGATCGCGCGTCGCTATGCGGAACAGGAAATGCGTTGTCCGGTGCATTTGAGCATCGGGCAAGAGGCCATCGCCGTCGGCGTCGCCGCCGCGCTGGATCGCCGAGACTATGCGTTCTCGACGCATCGCGCGCACGCACATTATCTTGCGAAAGGCGGGGATCTCGTCGCATTTCTCGCCGAGCTCTACGGCAAAGATGCCGGCTGCTGCGCCGGCCGCGGCGGTTCGATGCATTTGATCGACCAGGAAGCCGGCTTCCTCGGCGCGACGCCGATCGTCGGCAGCAGCCTTCCCGTCGGCGTCGGTGCCGCCTTCGGCACCGTGATGCGCGGTGAGGATCGGGTTACGGCCGTCTTCTTCGGTGACGGCGCGACCGAAGAAGGCGTCTTCAGCGAATCGCTCACGTTCGCGGCGCTCAAGTCGCTGCCGGTGCTGTTCGTCTGCGAAAACAATTTCTATTCCGTTTACTCGCCGCTCTCGGTTCGCCAAGCCAAGGGACGCGATGCGGTTGCAATCGCTGAGGCCCATGGCGTTCGCGCCGTGCGCGGAGACGGCAACGATGTCGAGTTCGTGCGCGATGCCGTCGCCGAAGCTGTCGCGTGCGCTCGTCGCGGCGGCGGACCGACGTTCCTCGAGCTGACGACGTATCGCTGGCTCGAGCATTGCGGGCCAAATTACGACAACGATCTCGGCTATCGCACGGTCGCCGAGTTCGAGAAATGGCACGACGGCTGCCCCGTCGCACGCCTCGAGCGTAGCATGAGGGCGCGAAACGAAATCGACGACGAGGGCGTTCAGCGCGTCGAACGCGAGATCGCTCGCGAAATCGAAGCCGCCTTCGAGACGGCCACGGCGCTGCCGTTTCCGTCGCCGGACCGTCTTCTCGTGGATGAATACGCGGAGCCGCTGTCGTGACCGCTACCGCCGTTCACCCGAATGGAGCTTCGACGTCGCGCTCGCTGACGTACGTCGAGGCGTTGCGCGAAGCCCTGGATCAGTCCCTTGCGAGCGACGATCGCGTCTATCTCATGGGGCTTGGCGTGCCCGATCCAAAATGGATCTTCGGAACGACGCTTGGCCTGCAAGAGAAATACGGTGACCGGCGCGTCCTCGACATGCCGACCGCCGAAAACGGGATGACGGGGGTCGCCATCGGCTCGGCGCTCGTCGGCATGCGACCCGTGATGGTGCACCAACGCGTGGATTTCGCGCTGCTCGCGCTCGACCAGCTCGTCAACAATGCGGCGAAGTGGCATTACATGTTCGGCGGCAAGCAAAGCGTGCCGCTCGTCGTTCGCCTCATCGTCGGCCGCGGCTGGGGCCAGGGTCCGCAGCACTCACAAGCCTTGCAAGCACTGTTCGCACATATTCCCGGCCTCAAAGTCGTCGCGCCGGCGACGCCGCACGACGCCAAGGGCATGCTGCTGGCCGCAATCGATGACGACGATCCGGTCATTTTCTTCGAGCATCGCTGGCTGCATCCGACGTTCGGTCACGTACCGCCTGAGCCGTATCGCGTGCCGCTCGGGAAAGCACATATTGCCCGTGAAGGCCGCGACGTCACGCTGATCTCGTCGTCGTACTTCTTCATCGAGTGCCTCGCGGCGGCGGACGCCTTGCAAGCCCGCGGCATCGACGTCGAGCTCATCGATCTGCGTACGATTCGTCCTCTCGATCGCTCGACGCTCATCGACTCCGCGCGCAAGACCGGACGCGTCGTCGTCGTGGACGGTGGCTGGCGATCCTTCGGCGTAGCCGCGGAAATCGTTGCGGCGATCTCGGAGTCTGCCTTCGACGACCTCCGCTGCGCGCCGCAGCGCATCACGTTGCCGGATGCGTACACGCCGACGACGCCGGCGCTTGCCAAGTTTTATTATCCATCGGCGGCGCACATCGCAAATGGCGTCCGAACGGCGCTCGGTCTCGAGCCGCTCCCTGAAGAAGCGTACGGGATTGGCGGTGACCGTCCGCCCGACGTTCCCAATCCCTCGTTTCGGGGACCGTTCTGATGCAGCTTGCAACGCGCGTCCCGTACGTCGATATTGCCGGAGCGCACGCACCGTTGCGCGAGCAGCTGCTCGAAGCGGTCGGACGCGTGATCGATTCCGGGAATTTCATCCTGGGCGAGGACGTCGCGGAATTCGAACGTCGCTTTGCGCCGTTATGCGGCACGCAATTCGCGATCGGCCTCAACTCCGGCACCGACGCGCTCGTTCTAGGATTGCGCGCGCTCGATGTCGCCGACGGCGACGAAGTGATCACCGCCCCGAACTCCTTCGTTGCATCCGCGTCTGCCATTGCGCTCTGCGGAGCACGACCCGTATTCGCCGATGCCGGCGACGACTACAACATCGATCCGGCATGCGTGGAACGCGCCATAACGCCGCGCACCAAAGCAATTTTGCCCGTCCATCTTACCGGGAATCCCGCGAACATGACCGAGATCTGCGCGATCGCGGAAAAGCACGGACTTTCGGTGGTCGAGGATTGCGCGCAGGCGGTTTTGGCCGAGCACCGTGGAAAGCGTGTCGGCTCGTTCGGGCGCGTCGGCGCTTTTAGTTTGCATCCACTCAAAACCCTAAATGCATGCGGAGACGGCGGCGTGCTCGTCACGGACGACGAAGAATGCGCCAATCGGCTCCGCATCTTGCGCAATATCGGTCTTCGCTCGCGTGAGGATTGTGCCGAGTGGTCCGGAAACTCGCGTCTCGACAGCATGCAGGCAGCGATGCTGCTCGTGAAGCTTTCGTATCTTGACGAATGGACCGCCGCACGCCGCGCAAACGCGCGATGCTACCGCGAGCGGCTCGCCGGGTGTCCCGGCATCGCGCTGCCGATCGAGCGCGACGACGATGTCGCCGTTTATCACACCTTCGTGATCCAAGCCGACGAGCGCGACGCGCTTCGCGCTTACTTAGACGAGTGCGGCATCGGGACTCAGGTGCACTATCCGACGCCGATTCATCTCACCGCGGCCGCAGCAAGTCTGGGCTATCGGCGCGGCGACTTTCCGGTCGCCGAACGTCAGGCGGCTCGCATCGTCAGCTTGCCCGTCCACCATCTCATCAACCCGGAACAGATCGCATACGTTTGCGAATCGATCCGCGGTTTCTACGCCCGAGGCATCGTCTAATCGTGCTGCAGACACACATGCGCGTTCCTTTCTCGTATCTCGACCGTCAATTTGCCGATGTAGACGCGTATCTCTCCGACATCAAGACGCTCGTCCAGAGCGGCGATTTCACCTTGGGACGGGTCGTAAACGAGTTCGAAGAGCGGTTCGCAGCAATGTGCAAGCTGCCGTACGCCGTCGGCGTCGGGTCCGGAACGGACGCGCTCATCCTTTCGCTCGAGGCTCTCGGCATCGGCCCAGGCGACGAAGTAATCACTGCGGCGAACACGTTCGTCGCCACGGCCGGCGCAATCGCGATGACGCGCGCAACGCCGGTCTTCGTCGACAGCGATGAAGGCTATACGATCGACGTCGACCGTATCGAAGCCGCGATCACGCCGCGAACGCGCGCCATTTTGCCGGTACATTATTCAGGCAACGTTGCGGCGATGCCGCGCATCATGGAGATCGCGGAGAAACATGGTTTAGCCGTAGTCGAGGATGCCTGCCAGGCCATTGCCGCATCGCGCGGCGGAAAACCCGTCGGTTCCTGGGGCGCAAGCGCGGGGTTCAGTTTACATCCGCTCAAGAACCTGAACGTATGGGGCGACGGCGGCGTCATCGTTACGAAGTCCAAAGAGCTGCGCGACAAGTTGCGCCTTGCGCGCAACCACGGCCTCGTCGGCCGCGACGAAGTTGCAGTTTGGGGACATAATTCGCGTCTCGACTCTCTCCACGCGACGATCGGCAACCGCCTCATCGATCAAACCGGATTTATCACGAAGACGCGCATCGCGAACGCCGCCCGCTACGACGCCGCGTTCGCGGACGTGACGGAAATATCGGTTCCACGCCGCGAGGCCGACGTCGTGCATACCTACCACCTCTACATGCTGCGCGTACAGCGGCGCGACGCGCTTCTCGGCTACCTGCAGGAACGCGGCGTCGAAGCGAAGGTGCACTACCCGGTTCCGCTTCATCTTCAGCCCGCAGCAAAGGCGATGGGATACAAGCGAGGAGATTTTCCCAAAGCCGAAGCCGATGCACAATCGATGATCACGCTGCCGGCTCACCAGCATCTTCTTCCCGAAGAGATCGATTACACGATCGCAGCAGTTCGCGAGTTCTACGGACGATGACGAGCGACAGCGCGATTTTGGATTACGAGCGTTTGGTCGAGGACTATAACGCGTCGCTGTTCGCCACGCTTCGCCATCACCGTTCCGCGGGTGCGCTGGAGATCTGGGTGCCGGACGACGATCCCGGGCGCAGCATCTTGAACATGGTCGAGGCCGCCGAAATTGCGGGCGTCAGCGAGATCAACGTGCGCATCAACGCGCAAACGCTGGAACGCTTAGACGACGCGACGCTCGCCGAGTCGGCCGCGCGCTACGGCGCGTTCTCGATGAGCCGCGAAGGCGACAGCGCCGTCATCTCGGTTACGCAGATCGGCGGAGGGAATCGCCGCGATGCTGCCGGCTCCGGTACCGCCGATTGGTTCTCCGGCGTGGGAGCGCCGTATCGCGAGGCCATCCGAAACGCTGCAGGCCGCGTCAGTCACGAAGGCGAGCCGCAGGTTCCTCATGGCACCACCCGTCATGCTGCGTCGCTCGACGGCATGACGCTCATCATCGCCGTCAACGAGCGGCACGTCATCGTCGCCGCGGGGCATACCGGCGCCGTCACGCGCCCCGATCGCGCAGTCCTCGACGCAATGTGCGGAATACTCGCCGGTTTGCCGGTTCAGGAAGCCGCAGATCATGCCGCGCTCCGGCTCGAGCGCGCTTTGCGCGCCGACGGTGAGCGCCCCGTCCCGGGTATCGTGCTTCCGGAAAACGCGGACCCCGCGTTCGTTCGTCCTTCGCGTCTCGTTCGCGAAGTCGCCGCGGCATACGCCGCGTTCAGCGGCTACGCACCCGGTCGCAACACGTTCACACCCCGCCCTTCCGACGAATGGCTTGCCTTACCGCGTGACGACAAGATGCGCCGGTTAGGGGAAGCGATCGACGAGGCAACCGAGTCGCTGGGATTGCGTCCGGGCGACCTTACCGTCATGGATATCGAACATCACATTCGCGCGACCCTGGCGTTCGCCGAAAACGTCGACGTGGCGGTCAAGCCGCGTGCGATAATGACGTTGGAACGCAAATTGCGCGGCAGCCTCGAACCGGCGCTTCAGCTCTTCTCCATCGAGCTCAAGGACGCCAACAAGTTACGCCGCCTTAAGGAGCTTCCATGAGCGCGATGGCCGAGCATACCGAGCTGATCCTCGACGGAACCAAGATTGCATGGCATATGGACCGCGTCAAAGCCTGGGAGCGCGGAGAACGCATCGCGCCGATTACGATCGACATGGCGCTGACCCGCGCATGCAATTTTGGCTGCCATTATTGCTACGCCATGCTGCAAGAGAACGATCGCAAGGTCATCGACAAGCGCGTGATCTACGAGTTTCTGGAAGACTGCGCTGAGATCGGCGTCAAGGGCATCAGCCTCGTTTCGGACGGCGAAAGCACCATCTCGCCCGTGTTCATCGACTCGATCGTGCGTGGAAGCGAGCTGGGCATCGCGATGGCATGCGGGACGAACGGATTCGTTCTCAACCGGCGCAAGCTCGAAGAGATTCTGCCCCACCTTACGTATCTGCGGATCAATATCTCCGCAGGCGAACGCGACCGGTACGCGGAGATCATGGGCGTCAAGCCCGAGTGGTTTGACCGCACGTGCGCCAACATCCGCGACATGGTCGAAATCAAACGCCAAAATAACCTCGCGGTTACGATCGGCCTGCAAATGGTGCTCATGCCACAATATGAGGATCAGATTTTACCTCTCGCTCGTCTCGGCAAAGAGCTGCGACCGGACTATCTCGTCATCAAGCACTGCAGCGATAACGAAGACGGCGATCTGGGGGTCGACTATTCGGGATACCGTCCGCTCTACGAGAAGCTCCGGGAAGCAGAAGCTCTCTCCGACGACGAGTACAAAGTCGTCGTGAAATGGTCGAAGATCTAGGCGAACGGCCAGCGTTCCTACCAGCGCTGCTACGGTCCGCCGTTCATGATTCAAATCTCCGGCTCGGGATTAGTCGCGCCGTGCGGAATGCTCTTCAACGAGCGCTACAAGAAATTTCATATCGGCAACATCGTCGATACGCGCTTCAAAGAAATCTGGTCAAGCGACCGATACTGGGAAGTCATGAATTATCTGGCCGGCGCGGACTTCAACGCACAATCGATGTGCGGTTCTCTCTGCTTGCAGCACAAAGTGAACGAAACGCTCGATTCCTACCGCAAGGGAACGCTCGACCTACAAACCCCTGCCGGCGCGCCTCCGCAGCACTTAACGTTTATCTAGAAGCCGTCGTCACCGAAACGACGTATTCGAACAGCCGCTCCGCGGATTCTTCCGGCGCGCAGCCGGTGGTATCGATGACCAGCTCGGGTTGCTCCGGCGTCTCGTAAGGCGCGGAAACGCCCGTGAAGTCTTGGATCTTCCCTTCCCGCGCGCGCTGATACAGCCCCTTGGGATCACGAGC
>JBOHTT010000289.1:0-6193 GCA_050733775.1 Vulcanimicrobiaceae bacterium | reverse complement strand
TCGTCGATGAAGAGCACGTCGCCTTCCTCGAGCGACGTCAAAATACCAACGAGGTCTTTCGGCTTTTCGAGTGTCGGTCCGGACGTCGGGCGCAGCGATCGACCCAGGTCGCGGGCGATCAGGGCAGCGAGCGTCGTTTTCCCGAGACCCGGAGGGCCGTACAGCAAGACGTGATCGAGGACTTCGCCGCGCTGCTTGGTAGCATCGATCGCAATCTTCAGGTTTTCGACGACAGTCCGCTGGCCGATGTATTCGTCGAAAGAACGCGGACGCAGCGACGCGCCATACAGCTCATCTTCGAATGCGACCTTGGGATCGACGGCGCGAGATGCCTCATCGGCGGATGACGATGCGACGTCTTCCGGGCCAATAACGCGCTTGCGGGCCTCGCTCATTCTGTGCTCACTTGTTCGCGCGCGAGCGGTAGATCTCCCCGAGCAGCTGCTCGGCATCGGCGAGGTTCGGCTGCCGCCGTAGCGTTTCTTCGATCATGCCTTCCGCTTCGCTGCGCTTGTATTCAAGCTGCAGGAGCACGATAAGTGCTTCTTCGGCAAAATCCGGCAGCGGCGATTGTTTCGGGGCCGGACTCTCTTCCGCAGCGCGAATCAACAAGAAGCGCGCAACCTTGCCTTGCAGCTTTGCCACGATATCTCGTGCTTTCTGCTGACCGATTCCAGGGAGCGTCCGCAGCAATGTATGATCGCCCTCATCGATTGCTCGCGCGATTCTCGTCATGGGAAGCGCAAATGCGCGTGCTGCGGATTTTGGACCGATGCTGGCAACCGAGAGCAGCGCTTCGAAAAACTCGCGTTCGATCGCATTCGTGAAGCCATAGAACGTGAAGCGTCCAGCGTTGCCGTCCATCTGGAGATTCGCGTAGATCTCGAGAGCTAGCGGCTCGCCGTCCTGCGTCGGAATCTTGTCGGCGACACACGGGGGCAAGATGATCTCGTAGCCCATCCCCCCGGCCTCCAAGACGACGCGGTCGTCGTGCCGCTCGACAATGCGTCCGGTGATGCGTGAGAACACCCTTACGTCCTCATGCCGTTGAACCGCAGCGCGTAGGCCACCGCAAGCGCCAGTGCATCCGAAACGTCGTCGGGATGCGGAAGAGTGCGAAGACCGAGCAGTTGCACGACCATCTTCTTCACCTGCTCTTTGCGCGCCGCCCCGCTGCCGGCCAGCGCGCGTTTGACGAGCGCGTGCGCCAACGTCGCGACCTCCACGCCGTTTTGACCGCCGGCGAGACAAAGCACGCCGCGCGCGTGCCCCATCATCACGGCCGTCGACGGATTGCGATACGCCGTCCAGAGCTCTTCCACGACCATGCAATCCGGATGCAGCGTTCGAACGATCTCGTCCATCGCCGCGTACAGCTCCGCCAAGCGGCGCTCGAGCGGCGCCCGCACGTTCGGCTGGATGACGCCCGCTTCGACGAGCTTCGTTCGACCGTCGACGACGTCGACGATTCCGTAACCGGTCGTTCGAAGTCCGGGGTCTACGCCGAGGATTCGGCTCACCGCGCGGGCGGCGGACCGGTGACGAACAGGTTCACCGGTTCACCAACGTCGAGCGGTGCGTTAGCACTCGGTTGGGTCGCGACGACGTTTCCGGGCGGCGTGCCTTGCACGTATCCGATGTTGCCGGCTTTGTAGCCATAACGCGCCAGCGCCGTCTGTGCTGCGTCCAGCGGCATCCCGACGACGTTCGGGACGGTTCCCGGAACCGCCACCATCACGCTAACCGCGGAGCCCTTCGGTGCGCTCGCCGCAGGTGCGGGATCTTGCTGCATCACCGTTCCGTCGCCACCGGATTGAATGCTGTAGGTAATCTTCGCAACGAAACCGGATCCGCTAAGCGCACTCGTTGCATCCGAGAGCGACATGCCGCCGACGTTCGGAACGGGTAGCATCGATGGACCACTGCTGACGGTAAGCGTTACCGCGGCTCCGGGCGCAACGGTCGATCCCGCAGCCGGGTCCTGCGACGTCACTTGATCCGGCGGTACGCCGTCCAACGCGACGCGTTGAACGTTGACGGTGAACTTCTGACGAGCGAGAACGCCTTGCGCTTCGGCGAGCGGGCGGCCCACGAGATTTGGAAGCTTGATCGGAGGCGGACCCTTCGAGACGGTCAGCACGACGAGGCTTCCAGGTTTCACGAGATCGCCGGCTTTCGGTTGCGTCGAGATCACGGTGCCGCTCGCCTTGTCGGGGGAGAACTTCTCGACGATTTTGGTACGATAGCCCTCACGGTCCATCGTCTTCCGCGCATCGGTTAGCGTGAAGTCGTTGACGCTGACTAGTGCTTTCGGAGCAACGCCGGTCGACACGTATAGCGTCACGTCGCTCCCGCTTTGGAGTCTCGTTCCAGCTGAAGGTTCCTGGCGAACGATTTGATCTTGCTCGACGGTGTCGCTTGGGACGCCCTCCAGCTTGACGCGGAATCCCTTGCCCTCGAGATCGCGCTGTGCATCGATCGCGCTGTGACCTGTCTCGTCGGTAAGCGCGATGCCGGAGAACATTGGCAGCGCACCACCCCATAACGCGTATCCGCCACCTACCGCCAACAGTAGTGCCACGAGGAGGGCGAGGAACGTGCTGAAGGCGGGCCGCGTTCCACTCGGCTCGCCGGCGACAAGCGCGCCGGATCCGTTGGAACGGCTTCCATCCGCTTCGGACTGCTGCGTGCGCCGCGGCGGCGGTCGCATGGGCATTGTGCCGCTTCGCGACCGGGAACCGCTCGGCACCGCGGCGGCGACCATGGGGCGCTCGCGCGCTTCGCGCAGCGCGGACGCGACTTCGTTTGCCGACGCAAAACGATCGTGAGGATCTTTCTGAAGTAACCGCTCGACGATCGCCGACAGCGCGGGACTCACTTCCACACCCATCGAGCTGAAGCTCGGGGGCGGTTCGCTGACGTGTTTGAGCGCAACAGCGACCGGCGACTCGCCCGTAAAAGGCAATCGCCCCGCGAGAAGCTGGAACAGCACGACGCCGACGCTGTAAAGATCCGACGTCTCTCGCAATTCGAGCCCTTGTGCTTGTTCGGGCGAAATGTAATACACGCTTCCCATTACCATGCCGGGCTGGGTCACGGCCATGGTTTGCTGCGTGAGCGCACGCGCAATGCCGAAGTCCGACAATTTCACGACATCGTCGTGCGTGATCAGGATATTTGCCGGCTTGATGTCGCGATGAAGCAATCCTTGACGGTGCGCGTACGCGAGGCCGTTGCACATTTGCGCGGTGTAATCGATAGCGACCGACTCCGGAATTCTCCCATCGCTGCGAATCATCTCGCTGAGGGTTGTGCCTTCGACGAGCTCCATGACGATGTAATACATCCGCTCTTCACGCCCAACGTCGTACGTGTTGACGATGTTTGGATGCGACAGCTTCGCGGCAGATTGCGCCTCGTTGTAGAATCGCTGAACGAAGTCTTCGTCAGCAGCATATTGTTCGCGCAAGACTTTGATTGCCACGCGGCGGCGCAAGAGCAAATCAGTACCTGCAAAGACCACGGCCATTCCGCCGTCGCCGAGGCGTTGGTCGAGGCGATATCTGTTGTTGAAGACTTGTTCGCGTTGCATGCGTAAGTGCGGTGAAGACCTAACTTCGTTCGTGGGCTAGAGCAACCCGTAGAACGTCGCGGGCAATCGGGGCCGCGACGCTGCCCCCGTATCCGCCGTTCTCCACGACGATCGCGACCGCGACGCGCGGAGCCTGCGCGGGGGCGAACGCAACGAACCACGCGTGTGCTCTTCCTGAGGGATTCGTCGCCGTTCCGGTCTTTCCGGCGACGGCTACGCCGGGAAGATTTGCCGCCGTCCCCGTGCCGCGCTGAACGACCGCCCGCATCAATGCGGTAACCTCCGTGGCAGTTTGGACCGAGATCGGCTGCGCCAGGGTCTCGCGAGGCGTTACCACGCGATGTCCGTTCGTTTCGATCTGGCGTACGAGAACGGGGCGCGGCATCGCGCCGCCGCCGGCAATAGTCGAAGTTATGAGCACCATTTGCAACGGCGAAACGAGCAAGTCCGCTTGTCCGAATCCGAGCTGCGCCAGAACGCCGGGCGTAACCTCATCGCGCGACGGAAGGCGCGTGGATTCGGTTGGAATGTCAAACGGAATGGGGTCGCCGAGCCGCCAGCGCGTTGCCGCGTCGAACCAACGATCGACGCCGATGGAGAGGGCGATGCTCGCGAAATCGACATTTGAGGAAAGCGCGAACGCGCCCGCGAGGTCCTTGGTTCCGGTCGCTTCGCCTTCGTTGTCGTGTACGACGTAGTTCCCGACCCGTAAGGTCCCGGGGTCGACGAACGTACTGTCCGGCGTCGTGACGGCGTCCTCGAGCGCCGTCGCAGCCGTAAATATCTTGAACGTGGACCCAGGAGGATACAATCCGTACGTCGCGCGGTCCAGCAGCGGACTTTGCTTGTCTTTGTTGAGCGTGGCAAAGATCGTCTCAATTTGATTGGGGTCGAAGCTCGGGACGCTCGCGAGCGCCAGCACCTCTCCGCTCGTTGGATCGATGACGATGCCCGCCGCTCTGGCGTACCGCGAAAGGCTCGCGTACAAGATCCGCTGCGTCGAAGGATCGATCGTCGTGACGATCGTTGCGCCGCGCGGCCGCTTTTGCGGTGGCGTGAGGATAGCATGAAGTTGCGCGACCGGGTTCGCAGCGGCAACGGGTGCGGCAAGAAATCGATCGAAGCTCTCTTCGAGGCCCGCTTCGCCATAACGCGGGGAGAGATACCCGACGGTCTGCGCGAGCGAGGCGCCGAGCGGGTAAACGCGGCGCACTCCAATAGATTGCGCAAGGATCGTACCGTCGCGCGCGACGATCGTTCCGCGATCCTGTGCAACGTTTGCATGGAACGGATTGAATCTACTCGCGCCGAGCTCCGTGCTTTGAAAAACCTGGACGTAAATCTGCGCGCCTGCGAGGATCGAGAACAACACGACGAAGACCGCCCCAAGCCGGGCGATCGTGCGTGAGGTCAAGGCCCTTGCGAGGGTCGCTCGCGTAAAAGCATCAAGCCGGCTTCAACCCTGACCGCCAAGTACGGCTCGCCGGAGCCTGCCCTCATCAACTCGTCGGCGACACGCCGTCCAAGCATTTCATCGACGCCCGCCAGCGATAGCACGAGATCGACGTTTTGCTCTTCGAGAAGTTGTGGCGCGACGTATTTTGGACTCGGAATCGTTTCCCACAACCTGTCTTCATACGGCTCGTCGCGCCATGGTCCGCGCCGTCCGAAGACGAGCGCGTGATAGTCCCAAGCGCATAATTGGCGATCGTTCCAGACGAAATGATCGCGAACGCACGTCCGGCGGCAAACCTGACAGCTCACGAGCGCTTCCGGCGGCAGCGACAGCGCGTCGAGTACATCTTCGGGCAGGTCTTCGACGTTGAGAATAATCGATTCGTCGAGTTCCGTCGGCGGATCGGCGGACCATCCAACGCGACTAAGCAGCTCGACGTCGCGAATCGATGTGACGAATGCGTGCTCGTCGTCCGGCGGAAACGTTTCGTCGGTCCATCCGCCGATGTTGTCCGCCGAGATATTGACCTTTTGCCATGCTTCGCCTTGGACGACTCCCGCGGGTGTCCACGCCAGCGGCACCAGCCAGACCGTCAGTTGGCGAGTCTCGCTTCGAAAGCTCGAGGTAAAGGCCAGCGTACTCGCGTTTCCGCCGAGCACGAACGCGCGCGGCGTTTCGCGCGCCGGGTTGCGTTTCATCGCGCCGCAGCGACACCCGCGAGCTCGTGGTACTCCTGAAGCGAACGCGGCGGACCGGCGGGATGTTCGAGCGCATGCGCCAGCGCCGACGCCGTATCGAGACTGGTCAAGCACGCGATGTTCGCTTCCGCTGCGGCCCGCCGGATGCGGTAACCGTCAGTCGCTTCTCGGGAACCTGTGACGGTATTGATGACGAGGTCCAGCGTGCGCTGCGAAATGAGGTCCAAGACGTCCGCGGTACGCTGCACGCCCAGGCCTTCGGCAGCGAGAACGTCGTAGGTTGCAGGCGTTGCGATCAACGTGCAACCCAGGCGTTCGTAGCGTTGCAAGACTTCCAAATCGCCGCGCTCACGCTGCGCGAGCGTGAGAGAAACGAGAACACGGCCGCCTTTCCCAGGCATACGGATCCCGGCGCCTTCGAACGCCTTGCGCAGTGCTCCCGGGAAC
>JBOHTT010000288.1:0-2709 GCA_050733775.1 Vulcanimicrobiaceae bacterium | reverse complement strand
CCCATAGAACGGGCCGCAAAGGAGGCGCTTCGTCATGAGATATCTTTTAGCGGTCCTTGTTTTAACGGCGTTGCCCTTTGCATTCGGTGTCGCTTCGAATGCGGCTGTCGAACCGCGACAGGTCGCGATCAGCGCCACGACGCCGCCGCTTCCGTCGGGAGACTGGCGCAATAAATGCGACTACCGAAAAGCGCGCGTCAAGGCGGTATTCAGAGGGAATACCGTCACGCATTTTCTGATGGCGACGTGCAAGAGCGACGAAGGATTTCTGCGAGAGACGGAAGTCCAAATTCCGTGCCCCACCGGAAACAGAGCGACAACCCATAACGGGAAGCTCGTCTGCGCGTAATCCGCTAAGCGGCGTGGTGGAGGTGAGGAGACTCGAACTCCTGACCTCTTACATGCGAAGCAAGCGCTCTACCAGCTGAGCTACACCCCCACGCCAGGGCCGTCGGAAAGTCTATCGGTTCGTCCGGCCCTCGTCAATTCCTATTTTACCGCGGAGTACGCTGTCGGTTTGAGGATCGCGTTCTCGATCTTGGCGACGATCGGACCGTCCTCTTCCGTTTTCGCGCGCTTCGCGATCCAATCGGGATCGCTCATGAATGCGGTCCATTTCGTCTCGCGCTCGGCGAGCGATTCCCATTGCAAGAGATAGTACAACGCGTGGTTCGACGGTCCGATCTCGACCGTCCAAAAGCCGGCTTGGCGGATGCCGTGCTTCTTCCAAAGCTCGAGCGTATATTTTTCGAAGCGCTCGACCAGATTGGGCAGACGCTTGGGAACGCAGTGATAGATTCGCAGTTCGTATAGCATGAGCGCGGTTTTGCGCGCTTGGCAGGAGAAGCCTGCGGCGGGTCCCATCATACCTTTCCCGGGAGGACGCAGCCATGGCCGACGCGCGCAAAGTCATCATCACCTGTGCGGTGACGGGGTCGATCCACACGCCGACGATGACGCCGCACTTGCCGGTAACGCCCGAAGAAATCGCGCGCGATGCGATCGCCGCTGCCGAAGCGGGCGCTGCGATTCTGCACTTGCACGCGCGGGATCCGAAGGACGGCCGTCCGACACCGGACCCGGCCGTCTTCAAGCAGTTCGTGCCGGCAATTATGGAAGCGACCGACGCCGTCATCAACATCACGACCGGCGGCGGCCAAAACATGACGGTCGAAGAACGGCTGGCCGCGCCGATGGCCCTCAAGCCGGAAATGTGCTCGTGCAATATGGGGTCGATGAACTTCGGGCTCTATCACATGATCCCGAAGTACAAGACCTGGAAGCACGCGTGGGAGCCGCAATACCTTGAGGCATCTCGCGGGGGAATCTTCCGCAACACCTTCGCCGACATCGAGCACATGATGAAGGCGCTCGGCGACGAGCACGGCGTTCGCTTCGAGTTCGAATGCTACGACGTCGGGCATCTCTACAATCTCGCGCATTTTCTGGAGCGCGGCCTCGTGAAGCCCCCGCTCTTCGTGCAGACGATCTTCGGAATTCTCGGCGGCATCGGCGCGGATCCGGAAAATCTCGTGCATATGCGCTCGATCGCAAACAAGCTGTTCGGAAAAGACTATCAGTGGTCGATCCTTGCCGCGGGGCGCCACCAGATGAATCTCGTCACGATGGGCGCGACGATGGGCGGCAACGTCCGGGTCGGGCTCGAGGACAGCATTTGGCTCGGCCCGGGTCAGCTCGCGCGCGGCAATGCCGAGCAAGTTCGCAAGATTCGCACCATTCTCGAAACGCTCTCACTCGAAATCGCCACGCCGCAAGAAGCCCGCACGATGCTCGGGCTGCGCGGCCGTAAGAAGGAGATGCAACATGCCTAAGTGGGACGGTGTCTTCGCGTATCCGGTTTCGACGTTCGACGACACGGCAGAACGTCTCGATCTCGAGGCGTTCGCGGCGAACCTCGAATACATGGTGCAGTCCGGCGTGCATTACATCGTGCCGCTCGGAAGCACCGGCGAGTTTGCATACCTCGCGCCCGAGGAACGGCGCGAAATCGTGAAAACGGCAGTCACGCACGTGCGAGGAAGAATTCCCGTCATCGCTGGCGTTTCAGCGATCGCGACCAAAGAGACCGTTCGACTCGCGAAAGAGGCGAAAGAATTGGGAGCCGACGGGCTCACGATTCTGATGCAGTGTTATTTCGCGCTCTCCGACGATCAGGTGATGAAGCATCTGGAAGCGGTGTCGCGCGCGGTCGACTTGCCGATTCTCATTTACAACAATCCCGGAACCTCGAAGATCGATTTCACACCGCCGCTCTGCCGGCGTCTGCTCGATATCGCGCGCGTCGAAGTGCTCAAAGAAAGCAGCGGCAACATCAACCGCGTGAGCCTACTACACGAAGCGGTCGGCGATAAGCTGACGATTCTCGCCGGATGGGACACGATCGCGCTTCCCTCGTTCGCGATGGGACTACGCGGGTGGTGTACCGGCTCGGCGAACGTCGCCGCGCGCGAATGCGTCGAACTCTACGAGCTTGCCGTCGTGCGCCGCGATTGGCCGGCCGCGCTCGAAGCACATCGCCGGCTGTTCCCCGTCATGGAGTATTTGCTCACGACGCAACTACCGGTCTCTGCGAAAGCCGGCATGGAGATTCGCGGTCGCCGCGGCGGCCCGCCGCACCCGCCGCTCACGCGGCTGCCCCAAGCCGAGATCGAGAAACTTCGCTCGACGATCGAGCGGCTAGGTGTGCCG
>JBOHTT010000287.1:0-1918 GCA_050733775.1 Vulcanimicrobiaceae bacterium | reverse complement strand
GCGCCGCGCCGCCCATAGCCGGTCGCTTTCGGCTTGCGACTTCGCCAGGCGGATCGACGTCGCGCCTCCCTCGCGCGCGAACGTCTCGATTGCGGCCAAATCGTCGTCGAGTGCGGTTTCATGATTGCCGTCCACGCCGAAGAGCAAGACGGCATCGGCGTCGAGCGGAAAGCCGATCGCAGAATATTCTTCGACGCAGCGCATCGTGAGGTTGTCGAGCAGCTCGATCGACGTCGGGATCAAGCCGCCGGCCATGATCGCCGTTACGGTTCGCGCCGCATCGTCGATGCGCGCGAACGTTGCGAGCGCGGTGCGCGAATATTTCGGCTTGGGCAACAGGCGGAGCGTAATCTCGGTGACGGTCCCGAGCGTCCCTTCAGAGCCGGTGAAGAGCGCGCGAAGGTCGTAGCCCGTAACGTTCTTGACCATTTTGCCGCCGGTTCGGAGCACTTCACCGCCCGCTAGGACGACTTCCAGCGCTTGCACGTAGTCGCTCGTGACGCCGTACTTCAAGCAACGCGCGCCGCCGGCGTTCTCGGCGACGTTACCGCCGAGTGCCGACTGCTTGAGGCTCGATGGATCCGGCGGGTAAAAGAGGCCTTGCGCTTCGACGGCGACTTGCAAATCGGCGTTGATGACGCCCGGCTGCACGACGGCAACGTGATTGATCGTATCGATTTCTAGGATCGCATTCATACGCACGATCGAGAGCACGAGGCTTCCGGAGAGCGGCACGGCGCCACCCGAGAGTCCGCTTCCGAGAGCTCGCGGTGTAATCGCGAGGCGTTCGCGGGATGCCAAGCGATGAATTGCCGAGACCTGGGTCGTCGTCGCGGGCATTGCCACCGCGAGCGGGCGATGCTCGTACCACGTGCCATCGAAGCCGTACGTCAGGAGGTCTTCGTCCGACGTCAGAACGTGAGTGTCGCCAACGATCGCGGCGAGCTCGCGAACGAGGCCGGAGCCGGCGATCACTTTGCGGCGGAGACTCCTAGCCTTTGATAAAACTCGATCGTGTTTTGCGTTCCCGCGGTCAGCGAGGTACGCGGCAGATTCGGGAAAACGTCGCGCAGCGTCCCTTCGTCCAACTCCGGTGCGATGCCAAGCCTCGGACCGGCCGCAGTGATTTGCGCGGAAGGCACGACTTCGCGAATCGCAGCGATGATGTCGTCGGTCGATGCGACGACGCCGGCGAGGGAAAACGCGAACGCTCCCTTCGGCGGTTGCGTTGCGCCGGTCACGAATGCGGCGGCGACGTCCGAAACGTAATCCATTCCGGTTAACCCGGTAAACGGAATCGCGTACGGTTTGCCTTCAGCGGCGGCGCGCATTGCGAGCGTTGGGCCTGCCGTCATGCCGTACCACCGTCCTGGGCCGTACACCGTCCACGGCCGAAAGGCGACGCTGCGGATGCCGGCGTCCAGCCAGTACGCGCGCGCATTCCCTTCCGTGCATAGTTTATAGGCTCCGTAATGGTTGTTCGGATGGGGAAACTCGCCATCGTCCGGACCGAACACCGCGGCGGTGCTGGCAAAAGCGATCCCGCCGGAGAGCGGGCGTTTGCGCGCGGCTTCGAAGAGACACAGCGTGCCGAGCAGGTTGACTCTGGCGCCGCCGATCGGATCTTCGCGACATGCCGGCAACAGCCAGCCGGCGAGGTGAACGACCGCGTCGCAGCCGTCTACGGCATCGGACACGACGCCGAGGTCGGCGATGTCGCCGACGACACGTTCGATCGGACGATTCTCAAGCGTGCCGACGATGTCGTGAAAGAGCGTTCGGTCGTCGTGCGTGTCAAAGACACGCACATCGTGCTCTTGCTCGAGCAAGAGCCTGCAGACCCAGGATCCGATGAATCCGTTGCCGCCGGTTACGAGTACGCGCATCTAGTGTCGTGTCCCGGAAGGCCCGTGCATAA
>JBOHTT010000286.1:0-4528 GCA_050733775.1 Vulcanimicrobiaceae bacterium | reverse complement strand
CCATTGGAAGTCTCGGGCACGGTGTCGCAGGTCTTTCCGAGTACGACGTTCGCCGTCGAGCTCGAAAACGGCGTGACCGTCCTCGCGCACATCGCCGGGCGCCTGCGCCGTCACCGCATCAAGATTTTGCCGGGTGACCGCGTCGAGCTCGAAATGTCGCCCTACGATCTCACCAAGGGGCGCATCGTGTATCGGTATCGCGCAGGAGAGGCTCGCCGCTGACCTAACCCTCGGCGTGCATGCTGCACATCCGCAACTGCACGATTTTTGACGGCAGCGACGCGACGCTGCGCGATGGGCAGTCGATCGTCATCGAAGGCGACGAGATCCGCGAGATTTCGTCGAAGATTTCTCCCGCCGGCGGCGCGCAGACGCTCGATGCCGGCGGCCGCGTCGTCATGCCCGGGCTCATCGACGCGCACTTTCATGCGTACGCCACGAGCGCACAGATCGGCGCGCTCGAACGCATTCATCCGGCCCTGCACGCGCACCAGGCGCGTCCGGTCTTAGAAGCGGCGCTGCAGCGCGGCTTCACCACCGTGCGCGACGCAGCCGGCGGCGACGCGGGGCTCGCTGCGGCGGTGGATTCCGGCCTGATCGAAGGCCCGCGCATGTTCTTCGGCGGGCGCGCGCTCAGCATGAGCGGCGGTCACGGTGACGTGCGACAAGCGTACGAACCCTGCACGTGCACGGCGTCTTCGCGGCTTTCGCAGGTCGTCGACGGCGTCGACAACGTCCGGCGCGCGGCGCGAGAGAACTTGCGCATGGGCGCGCACCACATCAAGATTTTTGTGTCGGGCGGCGTCGCATCGCCGACCGATCCGATCTGGAGCCAGCAATACAGCGACGATGAGATTCGCGCGATCGTCGCCGAGGCAAAGGCGCGTCGCGCGTACGTGCTCGCGCACGCCTACACCGCGGAGAGTATTGCCCGAGCCGTCGCCTGCGGCGTGCGCTCGATCGAGCACGGCAACCTCATCGATGCGAAGACGGCGAAGGCCGTTGCCTCCGCGGGCGCCTACGTCGTCCCGACGCTCGTCACGTACGAAGCGCTCGCCGCGTTCGGTGCCGAAGCGCTGCCGCCGTCCGGCATCTAGAAGCTCAATACGGTTCGCGCTGCGGGACTCAAAGGAATCGAAGAATGCCGTCGCGCCGGCGTCAAGCTCGGCTTCGGCACCGATTTGCTCGGGCCGATGCACGTGTGGCAATCGCGCGAGTTTGGTTTTCGCGCGCAAGTTCAAAAGCCCGTCGACGTCCTGCGCTCTGCGACGTCCATCAACGCCGAGATTCTCCAGCAGACCGGACGGCTTGGCACGATCGCACCCGGCGCCAAAGCCGACCTACTAATCCTCGACCGCAATCCGCTCGAGAACGTGCAGATCCTCGAGAATCCCGAGAAGACGATTCTCGCGATTCTCAAGGATGGGCGGGTCGTCAGAAACTACCTGTAGTTCAAATCAACGCGTTGAGATTTTGGAGCGCTTCGCGCAGCTGCCCGAGAAGAATCGGCTTCGATAAATAGCCGTCCATGCCGGCAACGAGGCAGCGCTGACGATCGTCTTCTGATGCGTTCGCCGTCAATGCGATGATGCGCGTTCGCGGGATCTGTCCCTCGCGCTGACGCTTGCGAATCTCGATGGTTGCGTCGAAGCCGTCCATGACGGGCATGTTGCAGTCCATCAGCACGACGTCGAACGTGCCGTTCTCCAGCGCTGCGATGGCGTCGACTCCGTTGTCCACTACCACGGATTCGCACCCCAGCGCCTGCAGTTGCCGTTGCGCTACACGCTGGTTCACGGCGTTGTCCTCGGCGACGAGCACGCGCAGCTGGCGGTCGAGCGGACAGAACGCGTCGAGCTGCGATGGCGGCATGCTCGCCGAAGGTGTCCCGCCGAGCATCGTCACGAGCCGGTCGAAGAGATTCGATTGCGTAATCGGCTTTGTGAGAACGGCCTCAAAACCGTAGTCCTCTGCGCGCGCGGACCCGCCCTCGACGCGCTGACTCGCGAGCAGCAAGAGCCGCGTCTGGCCCGAACGTGGATCGTCCTTGATACGGCGCGCGAACTCGAACGCTCTTAAACCAGGAAGCGGTAAGCTTACGATCGCGATATCGAACGGCTGCTCGGAGTCGCGTGCCTTTCGAAGCAGGTCAAACGCTTCGTCCTCGCCGCGAGCGGCCGTGACGTTCATCTGCCAATCGGACATATACTTTTCGATCATGCATCGGCTTGCATCGTCACCATCGACTATGAGAAGACGGCGCTGCGAGAGCAGTGTCGTGTCCGGCCGAGCTGCACGGCTTTCCGCGACTTCAAGCACGACGTCGAAGGTTACGGTCGTACCTTCGTTGACCGCGCTTTCGACGGCTATCGTGCCCTGCATCATCTCGACATAGGCCTTGCAAATCGCGAGCCCAAGCCCTGTCCCGCCAAAGCGACGAGCCGTCGACGGATCGGCTTGTTGGAATGGCTGGAACAGTTTTGTTCGCGACTCTTCGTCCATACCGATGCCGGTATCCGCGACTTCGAACCGGAGGACGGCAAGTTCGTTACTCGTGCGAACCAAGTCCACCGACACGACCACGAATCCGCGTTCCGTGAACTTCACCGCATTGCCGACCAAGTTCATCAGGATCTGCCGCAGTCTGCCCGGATCGCCTCGGAACGCCGCCGGCACCTTCGGCGAAACGTAGGTCATCAGCGTTACCGACTCACGCTTGACGGCGCGGTTCATCAGTTGGACCACGCCCTCGACCAGGGGCGACAGATTGAAATCGATCGTCTCCAGCTCCCCGCGCCCGGCTTCGAGCTTGGAGAAATCGAGAATGTCGTTGATGATCTTCAGCAGCGCCGTCGAGCTTTCGTGGATGGTGCGAACGGAATCCAGCTGGTCGTCGTCAAGTCTCGTGACCTGAAGTAGCTCAGACATCCCGATAATACCGGTAAGCGGCGTGCGAATCTCGTGGCTGACGGTTGCCACGAACTCCGATTTGAGTTTTCCTGCCGCTTGCGCTTTTTCCAGCGCGTTTGACAGGTCGCGCATTGTGTTCCTTCGCTCGGTGACGTCGCGCCCCACCGAGAGGATCATCGCATGACCGTCGAGCTCTACCGGGCGTATGGCGAGCTCAATTGGGAAGGTCGAGCCGTCCTTTCGAACGGCTGTTGTCTCGAGCAAGAGCCCATCGGCCATCCGCTCGATCAAAGGTTCCACTTCTCTTTGATAGTCGGGAAGGCGAACGTCTTCGACCCGAAGCGCGAGCATCTCGTCTCTCTTGTAGCCGTAGGCCTCGAGCGCAGCCGTATTGACTTCGATGATTTGGTGTGTCTCGCGATCCACAAACATGACGATTTCGCGCGTGCTATCCAACAGCAGCGAATAGCGCCGGCGCTCGGCTCGTCGCAACCGGTCTTCCAGCAGTTTGCGCTCCGTGGCATCGTGCCAGATGACTTGCACGTAATCCATCTCGTCGATCCGGATGATCGAAGCCGTCACGTCAACCCACGTCCGCATGCCGTCGTCCCTCGAGAGTGCGATGGTGTGCAAACGTCCTTTGCCTTCGGCGAGCAACTTATCCCAATAATTTTCCGTCTGGCCTTGCATGTGCGGAACAAAATCGTCGATTCGGCAGCCCAGGAGTTTTTGCAACGGCCTGCCCGCGAGCCGCGCTGCTTCCAGATTCGCCTCTTGAATTCGCCCCTGACGATCGCAGAGCAAAATACCGCTACTGGCGTTCTCGACCAGCACGGCATATTTTTCTTCGGAGGCATGAACGCGGCTCTCGAGCACGAGGGCGTACTCTTCGAGCTTCATCTTTGCCGCGGCAAGCTCCGAGCGACTCTTTTGCAGCTCGCGATTCGCGCGAACGGTGTCTTCGAACGTCGACATCAAAAGGTCGACTATCTGTTCCTTATCGGAGTTGATCGTGAAGTGTTTGCCGAGAAATACGATCTCGACGCCAAAGCCGACCTTTTGCGATGAGCGCAGCTTGCGGCTCTCGAACAAAGTTTTGATACGATTCACCAGCGCCGGCGGATCGTACGGCTTGGTGACGAAGTTATCGGCGCCGGCTTCAAGGCCGCGAATGATGTCCATCGGCTCGTTGAGCGACGAGAGGAGCACCACGGGGACGTCGCGATCTTCTTTGATGCGGCGGCAGAGTTCGTAACCGGAAATCTTCGGCATGACGATGTCGGAGACGACCAGATCCACCGGCGTTTCTTTTAGCGCGCGCAGCGCGGCGAAGCCGTCTTCCGCGGCGCAGACGGTCCACGACTCCGCTTCAAGAATCGCTCTCAGCTGCTCCGCCTGTGTGGCGCTGTCCTCGACGATCAAGATCGTAGGCATGTCATCTCCCTGCCAGAATGATGCGTTGCCCGATGTCGTCGAGCGATGCGACGTCGGCGATTCCGCTGTCGATGGCGGCCTTGGGCATACCGAACACTGCCGAAGTTGCCTCGTCTTGCGCGACGACCGTACCGCCGCTGCGACGGACTGACGCAAGTCCATCGACGCCGTCGTTTCCCATGCC
>JBOHTT010000285.1:0-2957 GCA_050733775.1 Vulcanimicrobiaceae bacterium | reverse complement strand
GGCCACTTTTGGGCGTACCGCTGGGATTCGCAAGCGCATACGCTGCAGCGTTATACCTATAGCGTGCCGGGAACCAGCGCAGCGCCAAGCGATCCACCGCTTACGGGTATCACGGCATTCGCGGCGGTGCGCAAGCTCGCGAGCACGATCGCGCAGCCGTTTCTCGCCGGCTATGTCGCGCGGGACGTCGCCGTCAACCTCGGATATCCCGAAGTCATCGGAGGGAACGCGATTGCCGACGTCACCGTCGCCGGCGCGCGCAATCGTTTTGAGATCGAGCTGCTTCCCGGAACGATGATCTCGGGATTCCAAGTCGTCGTCGGAACGTTTCAACCAACGGCGACGCCTCCATCGCCGACACCGCCCGTGACGACGCGTCCATCACCGACCGCAACACCCACTGCCGCACCGACGGCAACGCCGACTGCGAGACCGACGGCAACGCCGACGGCCAGGCCGACACCAACTCCTAGCGCTACGCCATGTTATGCGCTCTTTCCGATGACGCTCACGTTCTTCGGCGTCACCTGGTGGGAAGGCCAACAATCGGGCAACCCCTGCAGCGGAACCATTACGTCAGTCGCATTCGTATTTGCGAATTTTCCCGCGGTCGATATGGTGCCCCTCGACGCGGCGTTCATGGCGATTCCGCATCCCGGCTTGAGCGTGGGTTACTACGTCGAGCTGCAAGACCTCACCGCGCTATCCGCGCAGGTCGTACCGGGCAGTCATGTCTCTGCCGGCGACACGCTCGCGGGCGCCGCCGCGCTTCCGTGCAAGTTCATCTTCTTCAGCAATCCTGCGACGATCCAAGTACTCGTGGGATACGGCGGTTATCCGATTCCGACGCAGGACTCCGCGATCGGCTCGATCGTCACAAATCTTCAGGAAGCCATCCCCGGCTGCGTTCCCGTCGAATGAGTCAGCGCAGCAAGAACGCGTTCCGCACGTAGCGGTAAGGCCGTCACGCGAGCGCCGCACGCATCGGCGATTGCATTCGCGATCGCGGGCGCAACCGTTGCGATGTTGATCTCGCCTGACATTTTCGCACCGAACGGTCCCGGCCCGGCAAAGTCCGAGAGCGGAATGAATCGCAGCGGCGGTACGTCGACTTGCGTCGGTAGCTTGTATTCGCCAAGCGATGCATTTTCGATGCGGCCGTCGACGATGCGCAGCTCTTCCGTCATCGCATCCCCCAGACCCATCACGAATCCGCCTGCGATTTGACCGTGCATCGCAACGGGGTTCACGACCGTTCCAACGTCGGCGACGCAAATTGCGTCCACGACTCGCGTCTCGCCGGTTTGCCTATCGACGTCGACCTCGACGACGAGTCCGCAGAAACCGTGCGGCTCGGGACCGTGTCCGTGCGCCGCTTCGAACGTACCGCGAACCTCGATGGGAAAGGCGTCGCCCGCATTCATTCGCTCGCGCAAGCGTTGCGCTGCGACCCGCGCCGCGCCGCCGGTGACGTGCGTTTGGCGGCTCGCCCCCGCGCCGGGATCCGCAGGCGCTCCGTGCATCGCGGGACCTTGCACGACCCGAATCATCGTGGGATCGACGTCCAGCTCCGTCGCGATCACACGCTGGACCACGGTGAACACGCCCATGCCTTGCTCGACGGCGCTCGTTCGCGCTTCGATTCGGCCCGTCGCGTCCATTCGCAGAACGACCTCGGCTTTTCCACCGCCGATGTGTCGAACGCCGAGCGCGATTCCGCGGCCGCGGCCCAGACGACGCGACTTTCCCCAGTCCGATGCGGCTCGTAACGCTTCGAGCGTTTGAACGGCAGCGGGCTCGAGATAGGGAATTCCGTCGAAGTCGGAGCCGTCATCGCGCACGGCATTGCGCATTCGAATCTCGAGCGGATCGATGCCGAGGTCGCGTGCGATCGCATCGAGCTGCGATTCGAATGCAAAAATGAACTGAACGTCGCCGGGCGCACGCATGTGACCGCCGGGAACGGTGTTGGTATACACGGAAACGCGCCGCAAGCGCCCCGCCGGAACGTCGTATGGCAATTTCGGATCGAAGCCGGGAAGCAGCGTCGGGATCGGCTTTCCGGCCGCATAGGCACCGCCGTTGAAAACGATCTTCGCGTCGACCGCCGTGATCCGGCCGTCCGCGGTCACGCCGGTGCGCAAGCGCGTTCGCGACGCGTGGCGCACCGTTCCAGAACGCATATCCTCGAGGTAGGTTCGCACGTATTTGATCGGACGCTTCGTTGCGCGCGCGAGAAAATAGCAGGGATATTCATCGACGGAAAGGCCCTTGCCGCCGAAATCGCCGCCGACGTACGCCGGTTCGATGCGTACCGACTCGACCGGGACCCCCGTGCAAACCGCAAAGCCCTCGCGAAACGCAAAAGGCGACTTGTTCGTCGTAATCACATGGACGATGTCGTCATCGTCAATCCATACGACGGTCGCGCGCGGCTCGACGTACCCGCCATGATAGGGCGGAGTCGAAAATTCGTGCTCGAAGATTCTCGTCGCGCGCCCAAAGCCTGCGTCGAGGTCGCCTTTGAGTACGGCGTGTTCGCCTTGTACGTTGGGATGCGAAACTTGCGCGCGCTTGCCGCCGTGAAAATAATAGCGCTCCGCTGATTCGTGCAACACCGGCGCGTTTGGTGCGAGCGCGTCTTCCGGCTCGAAGATCGCAGGCAGCTCTTCGTACTCGATCTCGATTGCTGCGGCAGCTTTCTCCGCGATCTCTCGCGTCTCGGCCGCAACTGCTCCGACGTAGTCACCAATAAAAAGGGCGCGCTCGACCGCTATGACCGGTCGATCGAACAATCTTCGTCCGAAGCGGTGCTCGCCGATGTCCGCTCCTGCGAATACGGCGGCGACGCCGGGCATCGCAAGCGCGGCCGATTTATCGACGGAAACGATGCGCGCGTGCGGATGCGGGCTCGTTGCAAATGCAGCCCATAACATTCGCGGCATGCTGAAGTCGGC
>JBOHTT010000284.1:0-3106 GCA_050733775.1 Vulcanimicrobiaceae bacterium | reverse complement strand
GCGCAGGACGTCCTGCGCACCGGCCGCGCGCGTCTGGCGACCTACGGCATCAGCGACGCGGATGCAATCTCAGTCGGCCTCACCTGCGGCGGTACGATCCACGTCTTCGTACGTCTACTCGACGGCGAGATTCTCGACCGTATCGTCTCTGCCGTGCGCCGCGATGCACCGCTCGCGATTGCGATTCGCCTCGACGGCGACCAGGTTGGCGCCGAGCGCGTCGTTGGACGCGATGGTGAAGATGCGTACGGAAGTCTCGGCAACCCGGGCCTCGACTACGCCGTCACGGGCGAGGCGCAAGCCGTGCTCGCCGCGGGCGGGAACGTCGTGCGGGCGTTCGGGCATGACGGCGAACCGGTAGGCGTCGACGTCCGCGTATTCATCGGCTCCTTCGCGCCGAAGCCCAACATGTACATCTTCGGCGGCGTCGATTTCACTCGTGCGATGGCACATGCCGGCAAAGATCTGGGTTATCGCGTCACGATCGTCGATGCGCGACCGGTGTTCGCAACACGCCAGCGTTTTCCGCAGGCCGACGAGGTGGTCGTCGCCTGGCCGGACGAGTTCCTTCGCCGCGCGCCGATCGACGAACGAACCGCAATCATCGTGCTCACGCACGACGCGAAGTTCGACGTTCCCTTGTTGCAAGTTGCACTCAAGAGTCGAGCCGGCTACATCGGAGCCATGGGGAGCCGCAGAACGCACGCCGATCGCGTGGAACACTTGCGCGAAGTGGGCGTCACCGACGTGGAGCTCGCGCGCATCAACGCGCCGATCGGACTCGACATCGGCGCTCGAACGCCGGAAGAGACCGCGATCTCGATTGTCGCTGAGATTATCGCGCTTCGCGCCGGCCGTCAGGGCGCGCGCTTATCGACCGGTACGGAACCGGTGCACGCTCAGCCGAGGTCGCCACTGATCGCATGATCATCGAAGATGCCTTCGAAGTCGACGCGCCGGTCGACCGGGTTTGGGCTGTGCTCAGAGACGTGCCGCGCGTTGCGAGCTGCATTCCCGGCACGAAAATCACCGAGGTCGTCGATCCGAAGACGTTTCGTGGCAGTATCGGCGTCAAGGTTGGGCCGGTAAGCGTGAATTACAATGCGACGATCGTCGTCGAGCAGCTCGACGAGGCTGCGCACGAAGCGAAGTTTGCAATCGACGGCGACGAGATGCGCGGTAGAGGCGGGGTTCGCGCGAGTTTGGTATCGCGGGTCGAGCCGGTGCCCGCCGGCGCACGCGTCACGCTCCGGGCCGATGCCAAAATCAGCGGCGTCGTGGCGACGGTCGGTGGACGGCTGATTGAAGGCGTCGCGAAAAAATCGATCGCGATGTTTGCGGAAAACCTCAAAAAGATATTGTGACGGAAGAGCTGCTGCCGCCGACCGAAGCGGTCGACGATGCAACGCACGAGCTCGATCGACTCTCTACATCGGACCTTGTCGAGTTGCTCGTCTCGCAACAGCGGCGCGCGGTCGATGCCGTGCGATCGGCGGTCCCACAAATCGCGCAAGCCGTCGAGGCAATCGCGTCGCGACTCGCTGGCGGTGGCACGCTGCATTATGTCGGCGCCGGCACCAGCGGACGCCTCGGCATCCTCGATGCAGCGGAGGCGCCTCCGACGTTCGGAACGCCGCCGTCGCTCGTGCGCGCGCACATTGCCGGCGGACTTGCGGCAGTGGTTGCTGCGGTGGAAGGCGCCGAAGATGACGCCGGCGCGGCTGAACGCATGCAAGCCGAGTGGCGGCGCGACGATGCGCTGATCGGCATATCCGCAAGCGGCGGCGCAAAATTCGTGATCGCCGCCGTCGAGCGCGCACGGTCCGCCGGAGCCTATACGGTGGCGCTCACGAGCGCAGCCCGTTCGCAGCTCGCGACGGTCGCGGATCTCGCAATCGTGCTGGAAACCGGCGCCGAGCCGCTCGCAGGATCGACGCGCATGCTCGCCGGTACGGCGCAAAAGATCGCATTGAACGCCATCTCGACTGCGACCATGGTGCGGCTTGGAAAAACCTACGGCAACTTAATGGTCGATCTCGTTGCGACAAACGACAAGCTGCGTCGCCGTGCCATGCGGCTCGTGAGCGAAGTCGGCATGGTCGATCCTGCGCGCGCCGGCGAACTCCTGAGTGCCGCGGGCGGCAGCGTGAAAGTTGCGATAGTCATGGCGAGGCGCAACCTGGATGCTGCCGGCGCTCGCGATGCGCTATCAGCGAGCGGCGGCCGATTGCGCGCCGTTCTCGAAGACTAGGAGACGAAACCGAGCCGTTCGAGCATCGCGAAATCCTCCGCATCCGCGCGGCCGCTCGTCGTCAGATAATTTCCGAGAATCAGACCGTTTGCGCCGCCGCGGAAACCGAGCTCTTGCAAACCGCGCAGCGTGATCTCGCGACCGCCTGCCAATCGAATGAGCGCACTCGGCATTGCGAGGCGCGCGAGCGCGATGAATTGCAGCGCTTCGGCGGGTTCGAGCACCGGCCGGTCCGCGAGCGGCGTACCCGCTCGTGGGTTGAGAAAATTCACGGGAACCTCTTGCGGCGCGAGCTCTTGTAAGGACGCAAGAAAATCCAAACGATCCTCGAGCGTTTCGCCCATGCCGATGATGCCGCCGGAGCAAAGCTCGAGCCCTGGGCGCTTCACACGCAAACACGTCTGCCAGCGTTCTTCGAAGGTGTGCGTGGTGCAGATGCGAGGGAAGAACGCGCGCGAGCTCTCGAGGTTGTGGTTGACCTTGTCGACGCCGGCTTGCGCGAGCGCCGCAACGTCATCATCCGTCAAGATGCCTAGCGAGACAGCGACGTGCAGCGGTAATTCGGCTTTGATCCGTTGCACCGATTCCAACACGCGCGCGAGCAACCGCTCCGAGGGACCACGAACCGCGACCACGATGCAGAACTCGCTCGCGCCACGGCGTGCCGCGTCGCAGGCCGCGTTCAGAAAGTCGTCCACCGTACCGAGACGCTCGGGCTCGACATCGGTCGCGAAACGTGCCGCTTGCGAGCAAAACGCGCAATCCTCCGAACAGCCGCCCTTCTTGGCGTTGTACAAGACTTCGAGGGACACGTGCTTCTCGGCGCTCGCGTCGCGCACGGCGCCGGCAAGCGAA
>JBOHTT010000283.1:0-3824 GCA_050733775.1 Vulcanimicrobiaceae bacterium | reverse complement strand
ATCCGGTAGCATCAAACAAGCCCTCATTCGCGAGCTGACGAGCAATCCACAGTTGCTCGAGCACTTTGCTCCTGAGTTCGCCAAAGGAATTCTCTCGCGCGTTCTCTAGAGGCGGGCAAGCGTTATTCGGCGCCTATTGCCTCGGGAAGAAAGCAGCAAATGGCTGCAACATTACAGTCCGTCGTGCACGGCGTCAAAGTACGAATGTCCCCGGACGTCCTCACGCTCCTCAAAACGGATCACAGGGAAGTCAACGCGCTGTTCTTGGAGGTCGAGGGTCTCGGAGAACGCGCGAGCGCGCAGCGATTCAAGCTCGCTGACAAGATTTGCAAGGCACTCGAGTTACACTCGCGATTCGAGAAGACAGTGCTCTATCCGCGCATGAAAGAGCGCGTGAAAGACCGCGATGACCGCGAGCAAGTGTTGGAGGCGTTCGAGGAGCACGGCCTCGTCGATAAGCTCGTCGGGGAAATCCAAGAACTCTCGCCGCGCGACGAGAGCTTGGAGCCGAAGCTCATGGTGCTCATGGAGAACGTGAAGCACCACGTGAAGGAAGAAGAGCACTCGCTGTTCCCCGTGGCTCGCGAGCTCTTCGAGAAAGAAGAGCTCGTTGAGATGGGCAAGCGGCTCATGCAGAGCAAACGCCGCGCGGGGATGGCGAAATGAGCGAGGCGAACTCTACGGGAAGCGCGCGGCCAGAATAGCGACATCATCGCGCCACGGCATGCGGGAAAAGTGCTGGACGTCGCTGATGACCGCGTCGACGATTGACGAAGGTTCCGCGTCGCGGTAGCGCGTCACGCACTCAAGCAGGCGCCGCATACCGTAGCATTCTCCGTATTCGTTGCGCGCTTCCGTTACACCGTCGGTTGTCGTCAGTAACAGAGAACCCGGCCAAAGTTCGAGGGTCTCCTGACGGAAGAGATGGTGTTGATCCTCAAATACTCCAATCAGTGGTGCCGTGGGAGGCAGCACTTTCGGGCTCAAGTGTGGATGCAGCACGACAACCGGCTCGTGGCCGGCTGAGGAGTAGGTAAGAGTCCGCCGGCGAGGATCGACGGTGCCTAAAAACACAGTCGCGAAGGATTCCGAGTTTTCAAACGTGCTGTTCTCGAGATAGAGGCGATCCAACGCGCGCATCGATTTCTCAGGCGTAAGGCCGTGCGAGCTGTACGCCCGCAAGCCGTATTTGATCAGCGCGGCATGGACGGCAGCTTCCGCACCTTTACCTGAGATATCGGCGATGGACAGCGACACCGCGTCGTTGTCGAACTGATACACGTCGACAATATCGCCGCCGGAATAAATTTCGGCCAAACGATAGGCGACGGCATAGGAAACGCCGGGAATATTATGATCGCTTTGCGCAAAGAGGTGCGCGACGAGAACGGCCGCAGCCTCCATGCCCGCGTCATGCGTGAAACTGCCTTGTAAAAGTTTTGTGGATGCGGAACCGGACGGCAATTCAGAAGACTGACGCTCTGGTGGAACGATTTCTCCCGTGGCCTTTCCCGTCTTGTTGCTCTGGTTAAGCACGCGAACACGAAGCCTTCGCGACAGCAAAAACCGTCGCCGATAGTGAAAGAAAAGGACCACGATGTTCGGAGGGCGCCTCGCCATTCCTCGAACGCTAAAAATCTCGCTTGTCGTCTTTGGTGAACATGGAACCGAGGCTTTGCGCGAGTGGCTGCAGCGTCGCGATCTATGAGATGATGGAGAAGACGAGCACGGCAACGTCGTCCTGCTGTCCGGTTGCCGTGAGACTTGCGACCAAATCGACGACGTCGAGTGGACCGTCGACGAGCTTTTGCATCAAGCACCGTTCTCCGGCAATCGCGTCACGGTCGGCTTCGATCAACCCATCCGTATAAAGGACGAGCGAGTCGCCTGACTCGAGCTGCGTCTCGTGGACGCCAAAGCCGCTGTCCGGCGAAACGCCGAGGAGAACATCTCCGGCGGGAAGTGTCGTTGCCGTGCCGGCGCGCACGATCGCCGGCTGGGGATGGCCTGCGTTCGCAGTTCGCAAAAGTCGCGTCGACGGATCGTAGACGGCGAAGACGGCGCTGGCTATCGCACCGGGGTGATGCGCCTGAAATGCGCGATCGGCGGACTGCATAATCGCCCCGGGATCATCTTTGACGAAGCCGGCAACGGCTCGCAAGGTCTCGCGAAGCCGAATCATTTCGCCGGCGGCTTCGAGACCGTGGCCGAAGATGTCACCGATAGAAAGCGCCACCCGTCCGTCGGCCAGCACGAAGGCGTCGTACCAATCACCGCCGACTTTCGCATCGCGCTCTGCCGGTCGATAGAACGCCTGAAATTCGATGCCGTCGACATTCGGAAGAAACGGCGGCAGGAAGGCCGATTGCAACGTCTCCGCAACGCGGCGCTCGCGTTGCAAGGCTTCTTTCTGCTCCGTAATGAGGAGACAGCAGCCGAGATATCCTGCGAACGCCCCATCGTCATGGTACAACGGTCTGCCTTCGTCGAGCACCCAGTGATACTCGTCGTCGTAGCGCTTGAGCCTGTACTCCATCCTGAACGGCATGCGTGCGTCGAAGGACGCAACGTACGTCTCGAGGCAACGATCGAAATCCTCAGGATGCACGTTGTCAGCCCAGCCGTTGCCGAGCTCGTGCTCCATGGTGCGCCCGACGAAACTGAGCCAGGTCTTGTTGAACCACGTGCAGAGCTTGTCGGTACCAGCCGTCCAGATCAATACCGGGAGAAGATCCGCAGTCGGGCGGAATTGATCGGCCGCATCCCGATGAAATCGTTCCAACTGCTCGAGGTTCGTCACGTCTGCAACCATGCTCCCCCGATTTTAAGATTATTCCACGTGCGGGTCGGGACCCCGCACCTTGCGCTTGATTGCTGAACGTGTGCGAGGTCCAGTAGCGCGGCCTTCACGGCGCTCGAATCTCGAGTTTTTCGCTGTCCCTCGACTACGGTGCCCTTCGGGGCACCTACGCTCGGGATGACAACGTGGGGCACCGGAGTTTACCCTCATAAGATTGGTGTAGGGGATGGTTGAACCATCCCCTACACGGTGTCTGAGCGTAGCAACGCGTTAGCGTTGCGGAGACGAAGGGCTCGGGATGATAACGAGTTACACTGGGTCGTTGAAGCGGCGGACGATCATCTCTTCGGCTTGCACGCGAGCTTCGCGATAGACCGCGGGATCGGCGGGATTCTCAGCGAGTAGTTTCGCGAGCTCTTCGTCAAAGAAGCGCGTCACGTCGGCCTGCGCGTGCATGCCGTGGCGTACGCGCTGCGCGATCATGAGCCGGTAGATGCGGTCCGTCGCGAGATCCTCCATATAACCGTCGAGCAAACTCGCACCCAGGCCGTTGAGATAACCGTGCCGGTATCGAATCACGGTGCGAACCGCCGCGCGCGTTCCCGTTTCACTGGCCGTCCCGACGCCTTTCACGGAGGGCCGGAGATCGGGATGTTTGTCGGCGTTCGGACTCCAGTGCGCGAGCTGGTTCGGCACGGGAAACTGTGCGACGGCGATTTCATTTTGATCCGGATGGCCCGTCCACGCGCCATCCATGCCGGCATCCGACTCGTTTTTCTTATCGACGGCCAAGCCTTTGAGCGCACGGTCGTTGAGCTCGGGATTGCTGCGATCGGGGAAGAGTGCCGTCATTCCGCCGATCGCCAGCATGCCGTGACGATGACAGATCTCCGGAATCAGCTCGCGCAGATTCTGGAAGAACGCAATGTTATGTGGAATCGTGTTGCGATCGGGAAGCACCCAATTCGGATCGCCCGAAACGAAATCGATGAGACTTGCCATGTAGTCCCAGCGTCCTAGATTG
>JBOHTT010000282.1:0-2958 GCA_050733775.1 Vulcanimicrobiaceae bacterium | reverse complement strand
GCAGGCAGGTGCATCTGCCGAAGATCAAGCTGCACGAACGGCACCCGGTGCAGATCTATCCGACGAACCCACCGGAGTTCCGTCCCTGAACGTCACGATCATCTCAGATGCGGATGCCCTCGCCGCGCTTTGCGCTCGGATTGCAGACGCGCCGCGAGTCGGCCTCGACACCGAATTCCACGCGGAGCGTTCTTATACCGCAAACCTCATGGTCGTGCAGGTCGCGTTGCCGAAAGGCAACGACGGCATCGGTGAAGTTGCAATCATCGATCCGCTCGCGGTGCGCAATCTGCGGCATCTCATCGACGCACTGCACGCAACGACGGTCGTCGGCCACGCGCTCACCAGCGATCTGAAGATTTTTGCGGACCAGTTCGATATGCTGCCGGCGGCGGTCTTTGACACGCAATTGGCCGCGGCGTTTTGCGGCTACGGCCTTTCCATCTCGCTTTTGGATCTCGTGCGCGATCTGACGAAAGTACAGCTTCGCAAATCGCAGACGGTCAGCGATTGGTCGACGCGGCCGCTCTCGAGCAAACAAGTCGACTATCTCGTCGATGACGTGCGCTATTTGTTCTCGCTGCAGGACGCGCTCATCGGGCGGCTGCAGCAGCGGGGACGTCTCGAATGGGTTTTGGAAGAGTGCCGCGTGCTCGCAGACTCCTCGCGCTATCGCGCCGATCAGAGCCGTCTCTATCTGAAGATTCCGGGTAATTCGCGCCTCAACCGCCGCGAGCTCGCGATTCTCCGAGAGCTGGCGATGGCGCGCGACAAGGCCGCACGCGAGCGCAATATTCCGCTCAAATACGTCATTCCGGACGACGCGATGGTCGGCATCGCGCAGATTCGTCCGAAGGCGACGGAAGACTTGGCACAGCTTCGGCGGCTCGACAACGGCATTCGGCGCACCTTCGGTAAGATGATCATCGATGCGGTGAAGCGCGGCGAAGCCATTCCCGAAGAACAGCTTCCTGCGAAGCCGACGCGCTCGCTCACGCCGCAGCACGAGTCGCTCGTCTCTACGCTGAATGTCGTAGTGAACGCGATTGCCGTCGAGAACGACTTGCCTGCGTCGCTGCTCGTACCGCGCTCCGCGCTCGAACGCGTGGCGCGCGATCTTCCGAAAACATATGAGGCGTTTGTCGAAACGCTCGGCCTTGCGCCGTGGCGCCGGGAGCTCGTCGTCGAGCCGTTGTGGCGCTTTTTGACCGGCCGCGTTCCGCTGCGAATCGATGGCTATCCGGAGGGGGTACCGAGAACCGTCGTCGGCGAACCCTGATCGCCCATGCCTGCATCGATCGACTCATTCAAAGCTGCTGACAAACTCCGCGTCGGAAGTCGCACGTATCGATATTATCGCCTCGAGGCGCTCGAGAAAGCCGGCATCGTCCAGCTCGCTCAGCTTCCGTTCTCGCTCAAAATACTGCTCGAAAACTTGTTGCGCTGGGAAGACGGTCGCACGGTTAAGCGTGAAGACATCGAAGCGCTCGCGAAATGGAAACCCGGCACGAAGAGCGATCGCGAGATTGCGTTCCGGCCCGCGCGCGTCTTGCTGCAAGACTTCACAGGTGTTCCTGCAGTCGTCGATCTTGCCGTCATGCGCGACGCGATCGCGAAGATGGGCGGAGATCCGAAGAAAATCAATCCGCTGCAACCGGTCGAGCTCGTCATCGATCATTCGGTGCAAGTCGATGCGTTTGGTTCGGCCTCGGCCTTTGCGCGCAACGGCGAGCTCGAATTCGACCGCAATCGCGAACGCTACGCCTTCTTAAAATGGGGACAAGGCGCGTTTTCGAATTTCCGCGCCGTGCCGCCCGATACGGGCATCGTGCACCAAGTCAACATCGAGTTCTTGGCGCGCGTCGTGTTCGGTGCAGGCGGTGCCGGCGACGCACCGCCGCCGGGCGAAGTCGACGCATTTCCGGACACGGTCGTCGGCACCGATTCGCACACGACGATGGTGAACGGTCTGGGTGTCGTGGGGTGGGGCGTCGGCGGCATCGAAGCGGAAGCGGCAATGCTCGGTCAGCCGATCTCGATGCTGATTCCGCAGGTGCTCGGCTTCCGCCTCACCGGCAAGATGCTCGAGGGCGCGACGGCCACCGACCTCGTGCTGACGATCACCGAGAAGCTGCGCAAGCACGGCGTCGTCGGCAAGTTCGTGGAGTTCTTCGGCGCGGGCCTGCGGCACCTGACGATCGCCGATCGCGCGACGCTCGGCAACATGTGCCCGGAGTACGGGGCGACGATTGCGATCTTCCCGATCGACGCGATGACGCTCGACTACCTGCGCCTCTCAGGACGCGAGCAAATGCAGATCGATCTCGTCGAGGCGTACGCCAAGGCGCAGGGGATGTTCAGCGAGGCGGGCGTCGCCGATCCGGTCTACAGCGAAGTGATCGAGCTGGATCTTTCGACCGTCGAGCCGAGCCTCGCCGGACCGAAGCGTCCGCAGGATCGCGTGTCGTTGAAGCACGCGAAGAGCAGCTTCCAGACGTCCCTCGGCGCGATGCAGGCGTCGATCGCCAAGGCGAGCTCGAGTGCGACGGCTGCCAGCGTCGCCGCGATGGCGAGTGAAGGAGGCGTCGCGGTGCTGCCGGCTGTGGCGCAGCAGCTGGAGCACGGCTCGGTCGTGATCGCGGCGATCACGAGCTGCACGAACACGTCGAATCCGAGCGTGATGATCGGCGCCGGTCTGCTCGCGAAGCGCGCGGTCGAGCGCGGACTCTCGAGCCAGCCGTGGGTGAAGACGAGCCTCGCGCCGGGATCGAAAGTCGTCACCGAATATCTGGACAAGGCGGGGCTGACGCCGTATCTCGAGAAGCTCGGCTTCAATCTCGTTGGCTACGGCTGCACGACCTGCATCGGCAACAGCGGGCCGCGGCCCGATGCGATCGCATCGGCCGTCACCGACAACGATCTCATCGTCTGTTCCGTGCTCTCCGGCAATCGCAACTT
>JBOHTT010000281.1:0-1813 GCA_050733775.1 Vulcanimicrobiaceae bacterium | reverse complement strand
GCACGAGCGCGGCCGTCTTTTGCCCTTCGATACGGAACGGGTTGACGCTGTTCACCACTGCATAACGCGACGGATCGAGGGAGCGCACGACCGAGAACGCGGCATCGAAATCTCCGCCTATTGCGATTACACGTGCGCCGTAGTCGAGCGTCTGCGCGAGCTTCGATTCGCTAATGCCTTCTGCCGGCAGCAGCACGACCGCAACGATTCCCGCGCGCGCGGCGTACGCGGCCATCGACGCCGACGTGTTGCCCGTGCTCGCACATACCGCAATGCGAGCGCCGCGCGAGCGCGCGTGCGACATGGCGACCGTCATGCCCGTGTCCTTGAACGATGCCGTTGGGTTCATCCCGAGATGGAGATAGCGCACGTTCTTGGCGCCCGCATATCCAGCGCCGTCGCGCGCTTCGTATATGGGGACGTCACCTTCGCGCAACGTGACGACGTGCGCCCTGTCGATCGGCGGCAGCAGCTCGCGGAAGCGCCACACACCGCTGCGATCGAGATGCGACGAGCTGCTGCGTCGCGTCGAGAGAAGCGCTCGCCATGCCGCAGAGTCGAGCCGCGCACCCTCGGACAGCGCAAACTCGAGCAAGCCTCCACAACCGGCGCATGCCGACGCATCGGCAATTGCCTGCTGCGAGCAATCGCTGCAGCGGAGATCGAAGTGCAGCGGCGACGCCGCCGCTGAGATCATTTCGGCGGGCGCGTAATCGCGCCGTCTTTGGCAGACGACACGAAGGCCGCGTACTTCGCAAAGACGCCGCTGGTGTACCGTGGAGACGGCGGCTTCCAAGCCGCTTGACGGCGCGCAACTTCAGCTGCGTCGAGACCGTGATCGAGACGGCGCTTTTCGACGTCGATCGTGATCTCGTCGCCGTCGCGCAGCAGCCCAATCGGTCCGCCGACCGCCGCTTCGGGGGCGACGTGTCCTACCATCAGTCCGTGCGTGGCGCCGCTGAATCTGCCGTCGGTGATGAGCGCGACTTCTTCACCGAGCCCTGCGCCGACGATCGCGCCGGTAACGCTGAGCATCTCGCGCATGCCAGGCCCGCCTTTAGGCCCCTCGTAACGGATTACGATGACATCGCCGGCGCGAATCTTGCCGTGCTCGACGGCCTGCATCGCATCTTCCTCACGATCGAATACGCGCGCCGCACCGCGATGATATAACCGCTCGTCGCCCGCGATCTTCACGACGGATCCGTCGGGCGCGAGCGAGCCCCGCAAGATGTTCAATCCGCCGTGTGCCTTGAACGGACGGTCCACCGCAGAAATCACGAGTTGTCCCGGAGTCTCAACGGCAGTAGCCGTGGCTTCTCGCAACGTCGCACCCGTCACGGTGCGAGCATCGCCGTGCATCAAATTGCCGTCGACGAGCCGTTTGGTAATTAGTTGCACGCCGCCGGCGGCATCGACGTCGAGCGCAACGTATTTTCCGCCCGGCCTCAGCGAAGCGATGATCGGCGTTTTGCGACTTATGACGTCGAAGTCGTCTATCTCGAGCGGGACGCCGGCTTCGCGCGCGACGGCCAGCAGATGCAACACGGAATTCGTGGAGCCGCCCGTTCCGGCAGCCGCCGCAATCGCGTTCTCAAAGGCTTCCCGAGTCGCAATCTGACGCGGCGTAATTCCACGCTTCAGCAGCTCCATCACGACCTGCCCGGCGCGATACGCTTCTTTCTCTTTGCGCGGATCCGTCGCGCCGGGGCTCGTGCTGCCTGCGGGCGCAAGGCCCATGACTTCGAAGCACGTTGCCATCGTGTTCGCCGTGAATTGTCCGCCGCACGCACCCGCGCCCGGGCACGCATGG
>JBOHTT010000280.1:0-6021 GCA_050733775.1 Vulcanimicrobiaceae bacterium | reverse complement strand
CGTTTGCGGCTGTCGCGAATGACGTAGGTTTCGATCGGCGTCCGGCCCGGCGGCAGTTCGTCGATCACCGAGAGATCCAGATCGGCGTAACGCGTTTGCGCGAGCGTCCGCGGAATCGGCGTCGCCGTCATATGCAACGTGTGGGGGATGTTGTCTGCCCCTTTCGCACGCAACGCAGCACGATGTTCGACTCCAAAACGATGCTGCTCGTCGATGATCGCCAAACCCAAACGCTTGAACGTCACGCTTTCGGTTAGTAGTGCATGCGTGCCGACGGCCAACAGCGCTTCGCCGCTCGCGATACGATCGTTCGCCTTGCGCCGTGCAGCGGCCCCGAGGCTGCCGAAGACCGCTTCGACCGGGATGCCGAAATTGTACAGAAAGGGACTGAGCTTCTGCGCGTGTTGCGCCGCCAAGATCTCGGTTGGCGCCATAATCGCACTTTGCACGCCGGCCTCGGCCGCGGCGAGAATCGCGGCCGCGGCGACGAGCGTCTTCCCGGATCCGACGTCGCCTTGCAGTAAGCGGTTCATCGCAAAAGGCTCGCGCATGTCCGTCCAGATCTCGCCGATGACGCGGCGCTGCGCAGCCGTAAGACCGAAAGGCAGCGCAGTCTCGAATCGCTCGAGTAATTTCGGATCGGCCGCGACGGCGACTGCGTGGCCGTCACGCCGCCGCTGCGCGCGCACTAATGCGGCCGCCAGCGCGATGCCGAAAAATTCCTCGTAGATGATCCGCTTTCGAGCTGCGGAGATTTCTTCCGGCGTCCGCGGGGCATGCACGTCATGCCATGCGGTTCGAGCCGGAATCAGTCGGTGGGCGGTCACCACCGGAGGCGGCAAAAGCTCCTCGACGGCTTCGATCAGGCGTGAAAGATTTTTTGAGACGAGTGTGCGCAGCGTGCGCGACGGGACGTCTTTCGTCGCGGGATAGACCGGCACGATTTCGCCATGCCAATCACGCTCGCCATCGAGCACGCGGTGGTGCATGACGTTCATCTCGATGGTGATCGCGCCACGACGTCGTTTCGCTTGCACGCGTCCGTGCACGAAGAGCCGCATCCCAGCTTGAATTTTTCCCTGCAGTCCGCGGCGCCCATACCAGACGGCGTGCAGCGTTCCACTGTCATCCTGCAGATCGGCGCTCGTGATAGCGATGCGGGCGCGGACGTCGCGAACGTTTCTAACCGTCACAATCGCAATCTCTTCAAGAGCATCGCTCGAGCGCAAAGCCCTTGCTGCGATTGCGGCGAGCGGTGCAGGCTCGCGCCAATCCTTATAATCGCGCGGAAGGTGCGCGAGCAGGTCTGCGGAGCTTTCGATGCCCATTTCGCGCAAGTGCCGCGCCGTTTGCGGCCCCACGCCGGCGAGGGCTTCTAGTGTGCTCGTCGCTCGAATTCCGCGCCGATCTCGTCCAACGAGATTCCTTCGTTGGCGAGCAGCACCATCGTGTGAAACATGAGGTCCGCCGCCTCCCAAACGATTTCCTGACGATTTCGGTTCTTTGCCGCGATTACGAGTTCCGTCGCTTCCTCGCCGATCTTCTTGCCGATGCGGTCCACACCGCTCTCGAAGAGACGGGCCACATAACTTTGCGACGGATCCCCACCGCGTCGCGATTCGATGACGCGCTGCAGGTACGCGGTCGCGCGCACGAAGGCCCCAGCTTTCCCGTCTTCAGAGGCGGAAAAAACGGGATTGTGAAAGCACGTCTCGGCTCCGGTATGGCACGCGGGACCGTGTGGAACGACGCAATATTCCAGCGCATCGCCGTCGCAATCGGCGACGATCGTAACCACGTGCTGGGTGTTTCCGGATTCCTCGCCTTTTCGCCAAAGCTTCCCGCGGGAACGCGACCACAAGTGCGTCGAGCCGGTCGCCATCGTTTTCTCGATGGCTTCGCGATTGGCATACGCGAGCGTGAGCAATGTGGCCGTTTGCGCGTTCACAATCGCGACCGGAATGAGACCTTCCGAGCCGAATTTTAGCTCGTCGATCGTCATCGCGCCATGACCGCGACGGGACGTACGTGGATACCGGCTGCCGCTAGCTCGCGCTTGAGGCTTCCGATCTCGAGAACGCCGTAGTGAAACAGCGACGCCGCAAGCGCGGCGTCGGCATCGGCTTGCTGAAAGACATCCAGGAAATCGCGTACGCTGCCCGCACCTCCGGACGCAATGACGGGTACGGCGACTGCCTCATGCACGGCGCTCGTCAATGCGATGTCGTACCCCTTGCGCGTGCCATCGGCATCCATGCTCGTGAGCAATATCTCGCCCGCGCCTCTTTGCGCCGCTTCGGCGGCCCATGCGACGGCATCTTTACCGGTCGGCGTGCGGCCACCATCCACGATAACTTCCCATACGGCGCCCATCCGACGTGCATCGATCGCGACGACGACGCATTGACTGCCGAACTCAGCAGCAGCCGCGTCGATTAACCCTGGTTCGCGCACGGCCGCGCTATTGACGGACACCTTATCGCATCCCGAGCGCAGGAGATCGCGCGCATCGTCGACGCTATTCACGCCGCCTCCGACAGCAAACGGTATCGTAAGCTCCGCCGCGACGGCGCGGACTAACGATCGCGTTGCGCGCCTCCCTTCGACGGTTGCGGTGATGTCGAGAAACACGAGCTCGTCTGCACCCGCATCCTCATACGCGCGCGCGAGCGCAACGGGGTCGCCGGCATCCGCCAAATTGACAAAACGAATGCCTTTGACGACACGCCCGTCTTTGATATCAAGGCAAGGTATGATTCGCCGCGCAATCATTCGGCATTGCCTTCGGCGAACGAGCCGGTTTGCCCGCCACCTTTCTCGGCCGGTCCTTCAAAGCGAACGGCCAACATTGCCAAATCGTCGGAAAACGCTTGGCGTCCTCGCTGCCGCAGCACGTCGATGAAATGGTCGCAAACTTCTTGCGGATCGGAGGGCGCATCGGCGAGCATTGCGGCGACAGCGTCCGCACCGAGCAGCGCACCCCTACGGTCGCGCGATTCGGTGAGGCCATCGGTTGCGAGCAAGATCAGATCCCCAGGTGCAAGCGTGACGGTGGACGCGTTGTAGACGGAATCGTCTTCCATTCCGACGATCGGGCCGCCGGTGTCGAGCATACGTATCGTACCTTCGTGACGGAAGAATGCAGGCTCGTGGCCTGCGCCTACGTACCGAAGCGAGCCGGTGGCGCCGTCGAGCACGCCGAGGAAGACCACGGCGAACATCGATGGATCGCTCACCGCGTTCGAAAACAAACGATTGAAGGCCGTCATCACGCGGGCTGGATCGCGTTCCGCTGCGAGCAGCGCGCGAATCGAATATTTGCAGAATGCCGTATTGACGACCGCTTCGATACCTTTGCCGCTCATGTCCGCGATCATCACGACACCCAGACGATCGTCCAGGCGCCACGCATCGAAGAGATCGCCGCCAACGTCTGCGCCGGTAGTCGCCGACACGTAGCTCGACCCCACGCTGCAACCGGGAATCGCTTGCCATCCCATACCGAGAACGGCTTGGAGACTTTCTGCGATGGAGCGCTCCCGCATGAAGGCAACGTACGTGCTTCGCTGTACGAGCACCAGATATAAGACGACGAGCGCAACGATCGACACGAAGCCGACGGAGTACAGAACGGTGCTGTCGATGTTCGCCTCGAGCGACGCTTCGACGCGCCGGTTCTTGGCGTCGATCTCGGATCGCAGGGCCGCCGCTTGCATCCGAATGCCGTCGTCGAGAAGCTTGCCGTACGCCTCGAGCGATGCGATTTGATGCGGCGACGAATTCACGATGAGGGGGTCCGCATAGTCGCCACGCCATCGGCGATGCAATGCGAGCATTTCATCGAGATGTTGCCGCGCGGCCACGAGGTCGCTTGCCGAAAGGTCGCCGCGCAGCGTTCGCGCCTGCTCCTCGAACGGGTCTGCTTCAGAAAGATACGGCTCGAGGAATGCGCTGTTGCGCGAGATCAGATAACCGCGCAGAGACGTCTGCTCGTTAAGCTGCAGCCGCAACAACATATCGGCCCGTTCTTGAACGCCGAACAGCCGTTTTGATTCCGCTGCCGCTCCCGTGAGCTGTCGTACCGCGAGCGAGCCTGCGATGAGCGCCACCATCGCGACGAGGAAGATCAAGCTCGAGAGCATGACGACGCCGCCGGCTCCAATACGCGGCATTCGGCGCGTGAACCCGCGGCGTTCAGTCATGATTTGGAGGCGACGCCCAGAGTCGAACTGGGGAGTGGAGCTTTTGCAGAGCTCTGCCTTACCACTTGGCTACGTCGCCACATCCTGCATTGGAGCGGGTACCGAGAATCGAACTCGGACATTCAGCTTGGGAAGCTGACAGGCTACCATTACATCACACCCGCCCGGCGGGCTGAGCCTCGTTCGTGAGTCCTCTCTGAGCGTCCTGTGCTTGACACTCGGGGTGTACCTGTGATTGGATGCAAAAAGCAATGTTAGGAACGCCTTCGTTTTATGCGTACTACTTTTACTGGGTGGAGTTGCCGCTCGGCTGAGTAGGTACGCGCAAAAACGATCGCTGAATGAGCGAAAGCGCGAACCCCTCGCCGAAGCGGCGGGGGGTTTTTCCTTTATAGATGGGATGGACGGAACACATGATGATCGGGGCATTCGAGGGAATCGACGGGGCGCACTCACAGCTCGCGCTTGAGGCCTATTTTCGAGCGCGGTCAGGAGCAGAAGACGCGACGACGCTTGGCACGCCCAGTTTCCGAGCGGCCGCAGTCGCGGTTTCGGCCGGCAGAGCCGACGTGGGCATCGTGCCGATCGACAATGCGATCGCCGGCACCGTTCGCGATGGTTACGATCTGCTGCTCGAATTCGATCTGGTTCCGGTCGCGGAGATCGTCTGGCGCATGGATCACCGCTTGCTCGGTGCTCCGGGTACCACGCTCGAAGATGTGCGCGAAATTCTTGCCCACCCGCTCGTCATCGCCGAGTGCGGGAAGTTTCTGGCAAGCCTTCCGCATGCGCGCACGGTACCGTGCGAAGACACCGGCATTGCGGCACGCGAAGTGTCGCGCGCAGGCAACACCGGGCTCGCCGCAATCGCTCCGCCGAGTGCCGGCGTGCGGTACGGCCTCGTCGAGCTTGCGCCGCGCGTTGCCGATCACCCCGAAAACTTCACGCGGTTCATCATCTTCCGTTCGCGTAACGCAAGCCATCCGGCGCTCGCCGTCGACGAAAGCGACGGCCCGCGTAAGACGTCGCTCATTTTGGTGACCTCCAATGCCGCAGGTTCGCTCTCGCGGTGTCTGGGCGTGATCGCCTCCTCCGGCATCAGCGTCGGCAAATTAGAATCGAAACCGACGCTCGGCCGTCCGCAGGAGGCGGAGTTCTATCTCGATATCGACGGCGATTTGCTCGATCCGCAACATGCGGACGCGCTCTCCGACCTGCGTAAAGCGGCGCTGGATCTGCACATGATCGGCAGCTATCGGGCAAACGCTCACGTTGCGGCAATGGCCGCCGGAATCGCCGCTCCACCCATCCCCGCGCTCCGCGATGTGCTGCCCAAAGCTGCGTTCGTTCCGCAGAAACCGCAGAAGAGTTCCGGTTCGTCCAGCACGCCACGTGCTGCGCGCGACTCACGTCCCTCCGGAACGCGGGTTCGCGTCGGCAATGTCGACATCGGAGACGGCATGTTTGCAATCATCGCAGGGCCGTGCTCGGTCGAATCACGCCAGCAAGTCCTCGAAACGGCGCACGCCGTTCACGACGCCGGCGCCGTCATGTTGCGTGGTGGAGCGTTCAAGCCGCGCACCAATCCGTACGCGTTCCAAGGACTTGGGTGGGAAGCCGTCACGCATCTTTGCGAAGCCGGACGAGCAACCGGAATGCCAACCGTCAGCGAAGTCATGAGCATCGAGCAAGTCGAGCGCATGGCCGCGCAAATCGACGTGTTGCAAATCGGCGCTCGCAACATGCAGAATTTCGATCTTCTCAAGGCCATCGGGCGAACCGGTAAGCCGGTACTGCTCAAGCGCGGGCTCTCCGCGAC
>JBOHTT010000279.1:0-9317 GCA_050733775.1 Vulcanimicrobiaceae bacterium | reverse complement strand
GGCGTCGCCGTCGAGGTCGAACGCGGCCGATGTATTTTAGCGCAACAACGCGTTCGTCTTAGGACGTAGCGGCTCGTAGGTCGCCTTCGACTCGTCTTGCGGCGCGCTGGGGCGTTCGCCGCGCTCGAGTATCGCGAGCAGATCCTCGAAGAGTTTGGCACCGAGCGGCACGAGGGTTTCGTAATACAGCTTCCCAGGCGCACTGGCGGCCGGAATCGGGACGGAGCCTTGAATCGCGATGGGACCCGTATCGATGCCTTCGTCAACCCAGAACCACGTCGAGCCCGTCTCTTTGTCGCCCATTTTGAACGTCCAGTACACCGCGTCGCCGCCACGATGCCGCGGGAGCAGGCTCGGATGGAAGCACAGGACTCCGAGGCCCGCTTCCGCGATCTCAGGCGCCTTGAGAATGCGCGTGACGTTCGCAAGAACGATGAGCTCGTAGGGCCGCTCATCCACAACCTGATGGCTACGTCGGCCGCAAATCTCGAGCGTCGTATCGTAAATCGGTCCCGTACCAAAAACCTTGATCCGCATAGCGGGCGTTCATACGAAGTAATGATGTCGGAACCTCCACCGTAGGAGGGGCAAAGCCGAGACTCGCCAAGGCCAGCGCCTCAGACACTCTCTCTGTGGGCGCTATTTAGTCGAGGGGAGCAAACACGAAATGACCGAGGATAAAGCCGAAAGACCGGGTGACGAGAGGCTTTCGCGCCGCGCGTTGCTCGGCGCGGGCGCGGGTCTCGCCGCGACGACATTAGGGATTCCGGCATGGGCTGCCGGCGAGTCGCCAATCGGCACGTATCCCGATGGCAGCAACGGCAATACCGTCTACGTAGGTGCGGCTTACCCGCTTACCGGTACGTATGCGGTGCAGGGTGAGGACGAGCGCAAAGGCTTCGAACTCGCCATCGCGCACATCAACGCGGGCGATCCGCTTATCAAGAAGATCGCGCCGAAAGTCACAAAGGGCCTTCTCGGTAAGCAGGTGCAGCTGCTCGTCGGCGATTCCGGTGCAAAGCCGAACGAGGCCGTTCAGGTCCAGCAAAAGTTCATCACCGACAACAAGATCATCGCGATGACCGGAGCTACGTCTTCGGCCGTGGCTGTGGCACTCAACAAGTTTGCGCAGCGCGAGAAGGTGTTGTACCTCGTCGGCGTCTCAGGCTCGAACGATACGACCGGGAAGGACTGCGCGCGATACTCGTTCCGTCAGGACTTCTACGCCGAGACGGCCGCAAATGCGATCGGCCCGGTGATCGTCAAGAACTTCGGCAAGAACCGCAAAGTCGCGTTCATGACGCCGGATTACACCTACGGTCATACCGTAACGAAGTCGATGAGCGACTTTCTCATTCAGAACGCCGGCTGGCAGATGGTGACGAACCAAGTGTCCCCGCTCGGCACTCAGGACTTCAGTCAGTACCTCACAAACATCGCGCATTCGGGCGCCGAGTTTATCGCGAACGTAAACTGGGGCCGCGACGCGGTGCTGTCGATTCAGCAGGCCAAGCAGTTCGGTCTCATTCCGAAGATGACGCTGATCATTCCGTATCAGATCCCCTTCGTCGCAAAGGAAGTTGGACCGGAGCTGACGGCAGGCGTCTTGTCTGCGACCGACTTCTGGTGGGGCCTGGAAGACAGGTTCCCGCTGGCCAAACAGTTCGTCGACACATTCAATAAGAAGTACAACTACCGGCCGGAGTGGAGCGCCGAAAACGGCTACATGACGGCGGCAATTTGGGCGCGCATGGTGTCGGAGGCCGGCACATTCTATCCGCCGGCGGTCATCAAGCAGTATGAAAAGGAAGAAACCTTCCCGTCGTTCGTCGGGGACGTTCATTTCCGCGCAGCCGACCATCAACTGGTACGCCCCGTCATCATCGTGCGCGGCAAGAAGCCGAGCGCGATGAAGAACAAAGAGGACTATTGGGAAGTCCTCGACGTCGTCCCGGGCGCGCCGCTAATGCAAAAGCCCGACGCGTTCGGCTGCAACCTCGGCGACTATACCTAATCTGATAAACCCTAGGTACGAGCGTGGTCTGCGGCCGCCGCGGACCACGCTCGGTCTTGTTCCGGTGCACGTTCCCTCGTGATCAATTGGGCTGATCTCGTCTCACAGATGTTCAACGGGCTGGTGCTCGGCGCTTTGCTAGCGCTGATCGCATCCGGCCTTACGATTATTTATGGCACGCTCGGAGTGCTGAATCTCGCGCACGGCGCGATGTTCATGCTCGGCGGCTACGCAGGGTGGCTCGCCTACCATAACACGCATTCGTTTATCATCGCGATCGTTGCGGGCACGCTGTTCGGTCTGCTCGTCGGGGTGGTGACGGAGCGAGTGATCATCCGTTATTTCTATTCGCGGCCGCCCGAAGATCAGTTGCTGGTTACGTTCGGTCTCGGAATCGTGTTCGTCGAGCTCGTGCGCTTCTTTTTCGGAAGCCTATCGAAGACCACGCCGCCGCCGTCGTTCTTGGGCGGCGTCACCAACCTCGGATTCATGTCCTACCCGACGTACCGGCTTTCGCTGCTCGTTATCGTCGCCGTGGCGCTGTTTGCACTGTACCTCGTGCTCTATCGGACTCGGATCGGCATGATCGTGCGTGCGGGCATCGAGGATTCCGCCATGGTCGACGCGCTTGGGATAGACGTTTATCGTGTGTTCATGGTCGTCTTCGGGATCGGAGCCATGGCAGCAGGTTTTGCCGGTATCATCAATGCGCCGGTGGTATCGATCAGCCCGGACGTTGGTGAGGCGATTCTGGTACAGGCATTCGTCGTCATCGTTATCGGGGGAGTCGGTTCGTTCCCCGGAGCGATTCTCGGTGGGCTGATTGCGGGCGAGATCATCAGCGTCACCTCGATGATCAATCCCGGCTATGCCTACGTGATGCTCTTCGTTGCCATGACTCTGGTCCTGGTGCTTCGGCCGTATGGCTTGCTCGGAACGGTCGGTCGCGAATGAAGGCGACGGTCGAGTCCGCCGTAAGGCGTCGCCCATTCCTGATCGAAGCATTGACCGCCGCCGCACTCATCGCCGCTCCCTATGTCTTGCCGCATCTTGGATTTTCGCTGACGACGATCAACCGCATCCTCGTCTGGGGCCTGTTCGGCATCGGCTTCGACATCTTGTTCGGTTTCACGGGGCTGCTCTCGTTCGGTCAATCCGCGTTCTTCGGCAGCGGCGGGATGATCGCGGCATACTTGATGACCGTCATGAACGTTTCGAATGTCATCGGCGCACTGTTCGCCGGCACGATCGGAGCGACCGTCATCGGCTATCTGGTCGGCCTGATCGCTCTGCGGCGGACCGGCATCTATTTCGCGATGATTACGGTAGCGATCGCGGAAGTATTTTTCTTCGTCGAATTCAATCCGCTTTCGAAATTCACCGGCGGCGAGAATGGGTTGCCGGGTATACCGACGCCAAATGTCGACTTAGGCTTCAGGATCCTTCAGTTCGGCAACGATTTTTGGGTCTACGTTTTTCTGGCGTTTTGGTATTTCGTCGGCATCGTGATCGCACTGCGAATCGTGCGCTCGCCGGCGGGGAGCATCCTCAGCGCGATTCGCGACAACCCGCTACGTGCGGCGGCGGTCGGCCACAATATCCACGGCTACAAACTGGCCGCGTTCGTCGTCGCAGCGGCTTATGCAGGCTTTGCCGGCGGGCTGCTCGGCCTGATGCAAGGCTTTATGCCGCCCGACGCATTCACGTTTGCGACCTCGGGACAACTGGTAATGCAGACGGCGATCGGTGGAACCGGCACGCTGTTCGGTCCGTTGATCGGCGCCGCAGTATGGCTTTATCTCAGCGATTTTCTGCAGACCACGCTGCATTTGGGGGCGGCTTGGAAGCTGGTGCTGGGGCTCATCTTCGTGCTGCTGGTGTGGTTCTTGCGCGGCGGCATAATCGGGGGACTCGTCGCGCTTTGGAAAACTGCGAGCGGCCGCGAGAAACCTCGCGAAGCCGCGGAGTCGGACCCGACTGCCGTCGCTGCTGAAGCGCTCAGGGCGGCGGCTGCCGCACCCGTCGTGGAATTTATCGCCGTAGCGCGGCAATCATCTGCGGCGAGTAACGAGACGATTCTGCAGGCGGAAGGTTTGACTAAACGTTACGGCGGTCTGCTTGCGAACGATAACATCGACTTCAGCGTTCGCCGCGGCCAGTTGCGTGGAATTATCGGGCCGAATGGCGCCGGCAAGACGACGTTCTTCAAAATGCTTACGCGTGAGATTCCACCGACGTCGGGCGTGATTCGTTTCGAGAACCGCGACATTACCGGCTTGAATATCACGCAAGCGTGTCAGCTCGGCCTCACCAAGAGCTATCAAGTCAACCAGCTCTTCAACCGGCTCACCGTGCGCGACAACATTACCGTCGCGGCGCTGTCGGCGCGTGGCTCGTTCCGGCTCGATCTCCTTCGCAGCATCGGAAGCGTGCGAGGTCTCAGGGAGCGCGTTGACGAGACGCTGGAGCTGGTGCAGCTCAAGGGACGCGCCGGCGTGCCCGTTTCCGATCTTGCGTACGGAGAGAAGCGGCGCCTTGAAATCGGCCTGGCTTTGGCGACGGCGCCAACGCTCCTACTGCTCGATGAGCCTCTCGCCGGTCTCAGTCCGCGCGAACGCGTCGAAACCGTGAAGCTGATGAAGTCTCTGAACGTCGGACGCACGATGGTCGTGATCGACCACGACATGGATGCGATCTTCGAACTCGCGGAGACCATCACGGTCCTCGTCCAAGGCCGCATTTTAGTCGAAGGCACCCCCGAGGAGATCAGGCGGAACGACACCGTGCAAGAGGCCTACTTGGGCGTGACCGCCACAGTATGAGCTTGCTCGAGGTCAAGTCCCTCAACAGCTACTACGGCGACTCGCATATCTTGTTCGACGTGGAGCTTCGCGTGGAAGCGCACGAGGTCGTCGCGTTGCTCGGCCGCAACGGTGCGGGCAAAAGTACGACGCTGAAGAGCTTGATGGGCATGGTGCGTCCGCGCTCGGGCTCTATCACGTTCGACGGCGAAGAGATTGCGGGGAAGCCCGCACACGCGATCGCCCGCGCCGGCATGCAGCTGGTACCCGAGGAACGGCGGATCTTTGGAAGCCTCGAGGTCGAAGAAAATTTGATCTTAGCGAGCCACACGGCGCCGAACGCGTGGCCGCTCGAACGCATCTACGAGCTGTTTCCGCGACTTGCCGAACGCCGTCGCAGTCGCGGCACGGATTTATCGGGCGGCGAACAGCAGATGCTCGCGATCGCGCGCGCGCTCATCCGCAGCCCGAAACTAATTCTCTTAGACGAACCGTTCGAAGGACTGGCTCCGGTAATCGTACGCGATCTCGTCGCTGCTTGCCGCAAACTCTCGGATGAGGGGCAAACGATCGTTCTGGTCGAGCAAAATATCGCAGCAACGCTCGGGTTAGCGCACAGAGCGTACTTCCTTCGCAACGGTCATATCGTGCACGAGGGTCCGGCCGGCGAGATCAAGGCCGATCCGCAAATCTTGCAGCGTCATCTGGGCGTGTGAGCCAAAGCGCGTTCGAAAGCCGCGAGGTGCGGCTTGCGAGTCGTCCGGCTGGGGCACCGACGGACGCGACCTTCTCATTTGCAACCGTTCGAGTCGATCCGCCGGCGAAGGGCGAGATCGTCGTGCGCAACACGCTTATGTCGGTGGACCCCTACATGCGCGGACGCATGAATGCGGGACGGTCGTATGCGAAGCCGTACGAGGTCGGCGAAGTCATGTACGGTGGTGCAATCGGCACCGTCGTCGCGAGTGCCGCACCGGAGATTTCAGACGGCGCGACGGTCTTGCACGGTCTCGGCTGGCGCGAATACGCACGAATGCCTGCGCATCACGCGCGGGTCATCGACACCTCGCAGGTAAGCGCCGAGGCGTACTTAGGAGCGCTCGGTATGCCGGGAATTACCGCGTGGGTAGGCTTACGCATCATCGCCGAGGTCAAATCCGGTGAGACGATTTTTGTTTCCGGCGCAGCCGGTGCGGTCGGTTCGTCGGTGGTGCAGCTCGCGAAGCACGACGGACTGCGGGTCGTCGGTTCGGCGGGCACCGCCGAGAAGGTTCGTTATCTCCGCGAAGAGCTCGACGCCGATGCGGCGTTCAACTATCACGACGGATCCGTCAGCGATCTCCTGGCGAAGGCCGCGCCGGACGGCATCGACGTCTTTTTCGATAATGTTGGAGGCGAGCATCTGGAGGCGGCGCTCGGCGCGACGAAAGATTTCGCGCGGTTGGTGATTTGCGGCGCGGTCTCCGTCTACAATGCCGCCAATCCGCCCCCGGGTCCGGCAAACATTCGCCTCGCGATTCCACGCCGTCTGCGCATCACCGGCTTTATCGTGACCGACCATGCCGCCCGTGAAGGCGAATTCATCGGCGAGATGCTTCCCCTGATCGCCGCCGGCAAGGTGAAAGCCCGCACCACCGTCGTCGAGGGCCTCGACGCGGCGCCTGGGGCGCTTGTGAGCATCCTGGAACCCGATGCGCACATCGGGAAAATGCTGGTTCGACTTTAGAAACCGCAAGGTGGTGGTAAATGGCCTTCGTGGCAATGGCGTCCGTCGATAGCCGTCATCGGCAGCTGGCATATCCCAACGAGCCCGAGTCCGTCGGCCTGGCGCGCCGGATGGTGGAAGATTTCGCGTACGAGAACGGCGTGCGCGGTGCCGCGCTCTCCGACCTCACCTCTGCCGTCGGCGAGGCACTCACGAACGCCGCTCAGCACGGATACCGGCCGCAAACGAGCATTACCGTTCGCTGTTTGGCCGACGTCGAACAAATCGCGGTGGAAGTGGAAGATCAGGGCCCCGGTTTTGCCCCGGCGCCTTCCCTCGACGACAAAAAGCGTGAATCTCCCGGAAACGGCCTGACGATCATGTTTTGCCTCGTCGATCGCGTGTCGTTCGAAAAGAACGGGCGCGTCATTCGACTCGAGAAGAGATTGTCGTAAGCCGCGAAGGCGCAAAACAGCCGCAGCGCTTCAATCCCGAGCGCGCCGCGCGCCTCGACGATCCGGCGCGCTTTGCGTATCTGCCGGTCGCGGACGTCCTTGCTCTGCTCGATGCGCCACAAGGCGCGACGCTCGTCGATTTCGGCACCGGCACCGGAACGTACGCGATTGAAATCGCGCGCGTGCGGCCGGATTTGCGCATCGTCGCGCTCGACGAGCAATCCGAGATGCTCGAGCTCGTTCGTGCAAAGCTGAGGGAGGAGTCGCTGCCGAACGTCGAGCCGGCCGCAAACGACGTGCTGCCGAGTTTACGCGGGCGCGCAGAGCGCGTGCTCGCGATCAACGTGCTGCACGAGCTCGGCGATGCGGCGCTCGCCGACGTGCGCGAACTCTTGCACCTGGACGGCACGGTGCTATTCGTCGATTGGAACGCCGACGTCGAGCGCCCGATCGGGCCACCGCGCGATCACGTCTATTCACCCGAACAAGCGCGCCGCCGCCTGGAAGGAGCCGGGTTCATCGTCCGCGATGAGCAGCGATTGCTGTATCACTACGCGATCGTTGTCCAGAGCGGAGGGAACTAGGCATGAGCGTCGATCTCGAGGCGTATTTTCAGCGAATCGGATACGCGGAGTCTCGGGAGCCGACGTTGAGCACGCTCGGTGCCGTTATAAGAGCCCACATGTCGCGAATTCCGTTCGAGAATCTCGACGTGCTGCTCGAGCGCGGGGTACGGCTCGATCCCGAGTCGCTGCAGAAGAAGCTCGTCGCCGGCAACCGCGGCGGCTACTGTTTCGAGCATTCCAGTTTACTTGCGCAGGTGCTCGAACAGTTGCGCTACGAGGTGAGCCGCCGGGCGGCGCGGGTCGTACTGATGTCGCCCGCCACGGAGACGCCGCGCACGCATATGTTCATGACGGTTCAACTACCGGAGGGAGCGTACGTCGTCGATCCAGGCTTCGGCGGCTACGGTCCGCATTTTCCGGTTCCACTGAACGACAGCTCCGCAAATAGCGGCCCGACACACCGGTTCTCGCACGACGGCAGTAAAATCACGCTGCAGTTTTGCCGCGGCGATCAATTCGTCGACGGGTGGGTGTCGGATTTGGCGGAAGAGAACCATCCCATCGATTTTGAGGTCGGCAACTACTTCACGGCGATGCATCCGCAGTCGATGTTCCGTCAGATCATCATGATGAGCATCGTGACGCCCACCGGTCGCGTGTCGGTCATGAACCGCGACGTGAGCTATCACAGTGGGTCAGAAGTCACGCCGAAGCAGCTCGTCGACCGCCGGGAATTCCGAAAGTTACTCGTCGATCACTATGGATTCGATCTGCCGGAATTCGACACGTTGCGCATTCCAGCGATTCCCGAATGGGATAGCGCCTAAGCGCCTTCTAACTACACCCGCTCGTCGAGCCGCAGGTATCGCACTTGAGGCACGTGCCGTTGCGTACCATCGTGAACTGCCCGCACTCGTTGCACGCATCGCCGCTGTAGCCTTTGGCGACCGCGATCCGCGCGGCTTCGGTGCGCGAGACCGTCGCCGTACCGACGCGCGACTTGCCGTTCGTTTCGCTGCCGTGCATTGCCGCTTGTGGTGACGGTCGCGGCGGCGCCGCAGGCTTGAGCGTCTCTTGGCGCGGTTCGACGACGCCGGGCTGCAGGTGCGTGCTGCGTGGATGCAGCTTGTCTTCGATCGCGCGAGGCTTCGGATCGGTGTACCGGACGTCGCCCTCTTCCTCCGCCAGATACTCCGCCTCATCGCCGAGTGCGTCCATCTCGATCGACGGCTGCACGTGCGCGAGATCGTAGCGGCCGAGATAGCTCACAGCGAGCTCGCGGAAGATGTAGTCGAGGATCGAGGTCGCCATCTTGATGTTCTCATGACCGACGACCGGTCCGTTCGGCTCGAAGCGCGTGAAGGTAAACGCGTCGACGTATTCTTCGACCGGGACGCCGTGCTGTAAGCCGAGACTGACGGCGATGGCGAAGTTGTTCATTAAGCTGCGGAAGGCCGCGCCTTCCTTATGCATGTCGATGAAGATCTCGCCGAGCGTACCGTCGGTGTAGTCGCCGGTGCGCAAGTACACCTTATGGCCGCCGATGACGGCTTTTTGCGTGTAACCGCTGCGGCGATCCGGCATGCGCCGGCGCTTCGCGATGTAGCGGTAGACGACGCGCTCCGCGATTTTGACCGGCGTTTCGTAGGCGCCTTGCGAGCCTTCATCGATGTCTCCGCCGAGGTCGACGCTGCTGGCCAACGGCTGCGAGAGCTTGGAGCCGTCGCGATAGAGCGCGACCGCCTTGCACATTCGCTCCCACGAATAGCGATAGGC
>JBOHTT010000278.1:0-4744 GCA_050733775.1 Vulcanimicrobiaceae bacterium | reverse complement strand
CAGTTGCGCATGCTGATCGACTTCGGGTCCCAAGCGGCAATCGCGATTGAAAACGCGCAGCTTCTCGCCGAAACGCAACGCCTGGCGATGACCGACTCGCTCACCGGCCTATTGAACCGGCGGGCGCTCGAGCAATTGCTGGAACGCGAGTTGCTCAATGCCGAGCGCTACGATTCTCATATCGCATTCTTCATCTTCGACCTCGACAACCTCAAAGCAATCAACGATACCGGCGGCCATGAGGCCGGTGACGGGGCACTGCGGCGGCTGGCCGACGCCCTTCGAAGCACCGCGCGCAAAGGCGACATCGTGGCACGCTACGCAGGCGACGAGTTCGTGCTCGTCCTCACCAACACCAACCGTTCGGCCGCCGCCCGCGGCGTTCAGCGTATCTTCCACGCTCTGGCCCGGCACGACGTGCGGGCATCGGCGGGCGGGGCAGTCTTTCCCAACGACGGGACGTCCGCCTCGGCGCTCTTCCGGTCCGCCGACGTCGCGCTGTACCACGCCAAAGAAGCAGGAAAGAACTGCTACGTCTTCTTCGATACGATCGGCGACGCCGAAACGCCGCTGAGCCAGCCTAGGCTTTAGTCCGCTTCGACCAGCTTGATGTGCCCATCGTCGCAGCTGACGAGCACGTTGCTCTTGTAATCGACGACGGACTGCAGCGTATTGTCCGCGCGGCGGCTGCGAACGCGAAGCCAAACGTATGGCGCGCCCTGACGCATCGTATATTTGACGAAGCTATATTCGATCAGCGGCAATCTGCCGTCGACGACCGCGTCGATCCGCTCGCGGGCCTGCAGTTCTCCAGCGATCTTTTGCTGCGCGTCCTGGGTGATCAAGGCGTCGCGCTGGGCGGCAGAAAGCGTCGAGCCTTCGCTGAACTCGGAATTGTTCTCGACCGTCCAAAGCATGAGACGGTCCCAGTCGTCGTCGGCAATCGACTTCAGCTTCAGGCCGTAACGGTAGTGGTCGACGCCGCGGACTTTCACCACGTCGGCCCAGCGAACGATGCCGATGACGGTGAACGGCTTGTTGTCGATGACCGCGCCCAGCGTCAGCTCCGGACCAGGTTCTTTGATCGCCTGCTGGAGCAGAATGCAGAGCCCGCCTCCGCTGATATCGAGGCCGACCAGTGGCATCTTCTCGCCGCCTGCCGCATAGAAGACGCCCTGAAACGGCTTGGAACGGCGGAAGTACTTACGCCGATTCTGGGCCGCCGGCGTTTGAGCCACCGTCGCCGTTCGAGTCGTCTTGGCCACCGCCCGTAATTAAGCAGTAGGCGCAGCGTATGCCTGCCATGCTTGGGCGCGCCGCCGAGGACTTCGAGGAATCTTGACGCTCGGGCAAGCAAGGGGACGCCGCATTGGGGGAGCGGCTTCGTGGGAAAGGGAAGCCCGGGCCCGGCCCCACCCGCGCCTCCAGGAGGATCCACTTTGCGGATCGAGCGCCATAACGCCACCGGCGTCGGCTTATTGCTTATTCATTCGGTCGCTCTCGCGGCGTTCGTTCCGATATTCTTTCGTTGGTCTGCAGTATTCGTTGCCTTAGGACTGTACGCAGCGACGGCGTTTGGTATCTCGCTCTGTTACCACCGTTCGCTCGCACACCGCGGCGTACGTCTCGCCAAGCCGCTCGAATACGCAGTTGCAACGCTCGGGACGCTCGCGCTTCAAGGTGGACCGATCGAATGGGTCTCGACGCATCGCAAGCACCACGCGTTCTCCGACACCGACAACGACCCACATAGCATGTCGCGCGGCTTTTTTTGGGCACACTGCGCCTGGCTCTTCCGTCGAAATGCGGCCATGCCGACACCCGAAGAAGTCCGGCATTACGTTCCGGATCTCATCGACGATCCGTACTACAAGTGGCTCGACCGCAACACGCTCACGCTCCAGGTAGCCCTCGGCATTCTTCTTCTTGCGCTGGGCGGTTGGCCGTGGGTGATCTGGGGCATCTTCGCTCGACTGGTGTTCTGCTATCACATCACCTGGATGATCAACAGCGTGACCCATATGGCCGGATATCGGAATTTCAAGACGCCCGATTGGTCGACGAATGTCTGGTGGCTCGCATTGCTTTCTTGGGGCGAAGGGTGGCACAACAATCACCACGCTTTCCCGTTCTCCGCACGCTTCGGACTACGCTGGTTCGAATTCGATCCCGTGTGGCTCGTCGTGCGCGTGCTGCGGGTCGTGCATCTCGCTCACGAGATCAGGATGCCATCGGTAGGCATGCTGCGCAAGCTTCGCAATCAGGTCACGGAACGAGCACCGCAGCGCCCCTCACCTCGTCCTGCCTCAAGCTAGCCAGCGCAGCATTCGCGTCCGCAAGCGGAAACACGTTCGCCTGCGGACGTAATCCGATTTCCGCCGCAAGCGATAAGAAGTCGCGCGCGTCCGTTCGCGTCATGTTGGCGACGCTGCGCAATTGCCGTTCCCCCCACAAGACGCTGTCGTAGTCGAATTCGGGGATGCGGTCGAGATGAATGGCGTTGATCGCAACGACTCCGCCTTTTCGTAACGCGCCGAGCGCTGCGACGACGACGTCTCCGGCCGGCGCGAACGTAATCGCTCGATCGAGCCGTTCGGGCGGTTTTTCGGTGGCATCGCCGACCCAGTCGACGCCAAGGGTGTCGGCGAGCTCCCGGTGGCGCGCGCCTCGCGTCGCAACGTAAATTTCGCATTCCCATGCGCGCAGCACCGGCACCATCAGATGCGCCGACGCGCCGAAGCCGTAGAGACCGACTCGGTCTCCTCGTAAAACGCCGGCGACGCGCAGGGCCCGATAGCCGATGATACCGGCGCACAACAGAGGGGCGGCATGAACGTCATCGAGCTCTTGCGGCAACGGATACGTAAAATCGGCGCGTGCCAAAGCGAACTCCGCGTACCCACCGTCGACATCGTAACCGGTAAACGAGGCACGATCGCACAGATTCTCCTCGCCTCGCCGGCAATACGAGCACGTGCCGTCGATGCCGGCCATCCACGAAACGCCGACTCGCATTCCCTCGGGTCGCGAATCGCTACCGCCTGCAATGACTTCGCCGACGATCTGATGACCCGGAATGACGGGACTGCGATGCGGCGGCAGCTCGCCGTCGACGATGTGCAAATCCGTACGGCACACACCGCACGCGCGGACGCGCAAGAGTACCGTTCCGGATGCCGGCTGCGGCACTGGTACGTCGACGAGCTGTAGCGGCAACTTCGGATTATCGAGACGCGCGGCGCGCATGGTTCAGCGTTGCGAAAGCATCGAAGTGACGCGGTCGTGCGGTAAGCCGTAGAATGTGATGCCGTCTCGTCCGACCATAGTGCGTGCGTTCCAAAGAGCATCGTACACGGCCGATTCCGTTGCATCGATAGTCGCGGCATAAAGTGCATCGATGCGATCTTCATCTTCTTCAAGCCTGATGTTCCGTTGGCCGGGGTCCCGCGGTGTGACGCTCGTCGTGCTGAAAGCGAGAAACAGATCGCCGCTGGAGACAGTCGACGTCCACCCCGTCTTCCCCAGGCCGAGCGTTACGCGCTTCGCGACGGCATACAACACACGGGACCCGAGCGGCGCATCCGTGCCGACGATGACGATGATGCTTCCATTCGCTGCGCGTCCGTGCTCGGCAAACGCAGCGCGGCGCGGGAAGACGGGGCGTAACTCATTAGCGAACGCGCGTCCGACCGGAACTCCGGCCATGATCAGATTCGGACGCAGCCCGTCGTTGAGGTTCAGCAGAACGCCGACGGTATAACCGCCGGAATCTTGCGGCAGCTTGCGCGACGCAGAACCGATTCCGCCTTTGAAGCCGAATCCGTGCATCCCCGTGCCCGCACCAACATTGCCGCGCCCGAACTGTCCGCTTCGGGAGGCATCGAGCAGCGGTGGAATCTCGCTCGCGAGTACGTGCCGGCCCTGCGCGTCGTTCAAAGCCTGGTCGTTGCACTCCGCAACGACCGGCAACGGTACGTCGCTGCGAATGCCGATTTGAGGATGTTTTGCGATCATCCAATCGATGACGCCGTCCGCCACGCGTGGGACGTTCGTCGTCGCCGTGAGCACGATCGGATGCTCGATGAAGCCGGATTGCTCGATCCAATGCGTACCTGTCATCTCGCCGTTCCCGTTCAGCGCGTAGAACGCCGCGGCACAGCGCTGAGTCCACGGATCGGCATTTTCCAAGATCGCCGTTGCCCCGGTCCTCACCGGCCCGATCCCCGGCTGCAAGGCCCCATTTCCTGAGATTTTTGTCAGATGTGCGACGCGCACGCCGGGCACGTCGGTAATACCGTCAACTGCCCCGCTCGGATAGGCGCCTGTATGCAGCGCCGCAGGCTTGTCGTCTGCCCGCGCGACCGTAGGCAGCGCAGCAAACGCCGCCGCGGATGCGACAAAATCGCGGCGCTTTAACACAGAAGGGTTAGACGGCATTCATCCGCCAAGGTTGCAAAAGCCATGCCAGCGGGAAGGAACTTCAATAGCCGTGCTTGGCGGCATTTCCTGCCGCGATGCCGTAGAGGAGAACCACGATGATCCTTACCGTCCATGATGTTGCAGGTCCAATTGACGGCGATCTCGCCGCTATCGGCATCAAGGCGCGCGGCCGCGTTTTCCGCAATTTGTCCGTCCCAGAGTTATACGAACATGCGCTTAGACGCGACGAGGCCGTTCTAGGCGCCGGCGGTCAGCTGGTCGTCGACACCGGTAAGCACACCGGCCGCTCTCCAAACGACAAATT
>JBOHTT010000277.1:0-5598 GCA_050733775.1 Vulcanimicrobiaceae bacterium | reverse complement strand
GACAAGCCGCTCGGAGCCGTCGACGGCGTAGTCAATACCGTGCGGCAAATGATCCGCGAAGGCGCCACGCACTTAGGTGTCGCCACCGATCATATCATCGAGTCTTTTCGCAACGAGCTCTGGCCCGGCTATAAAACGGGCGATGGAATCGAGCGGGCTCTGCGCGCGCAGTTCGAACCGCTTGAGGAAGCGCTGCGCGCCATGGGCGTCCCGGTATGGGCGATGATCGAGCTCGAGGCCGACGACGCCTTGGCGTCCGCAGCCGCAATCGCGGCGCGGGACCCTCGCGTGCAGAAAGTCTGCATTTGGACGCCGGATAAAGATCTCGCGCAGTGCGTGCGCGACGATCGTGTCGTGCAGGTTGACAGGCGAAGCAAGAAAATTCGCAACGCGCAGGGCGTGCGAGAAAAATTTGGCGTCGGTCCGGAGTTGATTCCCGACTACTTGGCGCTCGTTGGCGATGCGGCCGACGGTTTTCCGGGCATTGCCGGCATTGGGCCGAAAGGAGCGGCCGCGCTGCTAACGCGCTACGGCGCGCTCGAGCAATTCCCGCCCGACGTCCTCGGCGAGCAACAGTCGCGTGCACTCTTGTTCAAGCAGCTCGCCACACTTCGAACCGACGCGCCGCTCTTTGCGGACGTCGACGAGCTCCGCACTAGAGCCAGCGTTTCACCTTAAACCACGCGAGCAAGCCGCCGGCTATCGCAAGCTCGAGGGCTATCCCGAAAATCGCGAACGTCTTGAGCGAATCGATACGCGATACCATCCATCCAAAGTTCTGGCCGAAAAAGCCGGTCACGAACGTCAGCGGCAAGAATATCGTTGCAATCACGGTGAGCTGTTTGACGACGTCGTTTTGCCGCTGACTCTCCAGACGAAATTGCATGTCGAGTGCCGACGCTGCGGCGTCACGCGTCGCGTCGAGCTCCTCCAGCGCATGGACCGCGTGGTCGCGAATATCGCGATAATACGCGATCTCTTGCGGCTGGAAGATATCGTTCGGACTATGAATGATCGTGTTTAAGATTTCGCGCATCGGCGCGATCGAGCGACGTAGGCGCATCGAGTCGTTGCGAATCGAGAAAACCTCGCGAAGAAATTCCTGCGGCTGGTGATCGCCTGCGAAAAGCATCTCTTCGATTTCAGCGACACGGCCGGCAAAGCCACTGGCAACTTTCGAGTACCCGTCGACCATCGTATCGAGCAGCAAGTAGACGAGACCCGCACTCTCGTGCCTGACGTTTCCGCCTTCTCGCAACCAACGGCGCTCGACGTCGTCAAGCGGATAGGGTGGAAACTGCCGGATCGTTACCACGTAACGATGCGATGCAAAAATCGCGATCTCGTGCGTGACGAAGTTTTCGGCGGTGCCACTGATTCCGTGCGTGACGAGCAGCCAATAATCCGGGTATTCGTCGGCTTTCGGGCGTTCGTGCGGTAACGTCGCGTCTTCTAGCGCGAGTGGGTGAAACCCAAACTCCTGCTTGAGCAACTCGACCATCTGCGGCGATGGATCGACCAAATCGAGCCAGACACCGGCGCCGGGCTGTTCGATGACCTGGCTGATCTCGTTGAGATCCTCCAGCGGAACGCCTGTCGCGCCGTTCTTGAAGACAACGCATCGGGGGGCTTGGTCCATGACGTCGCGACTCACTACGGAATCGTCGGTTCGCGATGCCGAAGCGGCCGCCCCGCATGGCAGGTTCTCCGCGGCTGAATCCCACAATGGGTTTGCATCCGCGAGGGGGGCGCTTATGCGGTGGCATCTTTCACTTTTGCTTCTGAGCGCGATGCTCGGCGCATCGACGACGTTTTCGAACGGTCAAGCCAAGCACCCAGGCGATCAGAAAGACTGCTCCAGCAAGGACGCGATTTGCACCGAATGGGAATCCCCAGCCACCGTCGTAGGGGCGAGCGGTTTCGAAAGCTGGCATGAGGAGCGGTCGCGCGACGGAAAATTCTCAGCCGATAATCACCAAGTTATGGTGGGATCCAATACCCCGCATTGGCGGTGGGCCAGTACGCACGTCAGTACAAGATCGGCCCCCGACGGCGAAACGAACCAGACGTCGCGATCGCTCGAGTTCCGCGTCGTAAAAACTAACTACATCGAGACTTGCAGCAAGATTGAGACGCCGAAGGGAACTTCCGACACTCACCAGCTCGACCAATACGTCGGGACCTCACATACGGCCGGCTTTTACGTCCGATGGTCCCACGGCCTGGACGGCGATCACATCATGCGCAAGCGGTGGGAGAATGGCAATTTTGTCGACGACGCCGCGATTACCGACGCGACCCGCTGCAACGACAAGACGTTTCCGTGGACGCAGTTGCGCGATCCAAACTTAAAGCCGCCCACCGGCTGGTAACGTTAGCTTAGCGCCACGGTCGCGAGCCGTCTCTGTCGGAGACGGAGCAGCAGCCAGAGCACGATCGAGCCGTTCAGCAAATTCCACAGCACGCCGTTGACGAAAGCAGCGTGATAGGAGCCCGTGAGGTCGAAAATCGCACCGGAAAGCCAGCCCCCCAAGGCCATACCTGTAAGGGTCGCCGTCATGGCGACGCCGACTCGCATGCCGGCCTCGTTTGCAGGCAGATATTCGCGCACGATAATGGCGTAGCACGGGACGATGCCTCCTTGGAAGAGGCCGAAGAGCGCTGAGATCGCGTACAACGACGTGAGGCTGTCAAAGCCGAGATACAGAAGCAGCGCGACAGCCTGCAACGCCGAACCAATCAGCAGCGTCGCAAGTCCGCCCAAACGGTCGGCGACAAAGCCTGAGGCGACACGACTTATAAGTCCGAAGCCGAGCATCAGCGAAAGCATCTGCGCGCCGCGAGTGACGCCATAACCGAGATCGCCGCAATAGGCAACGATGTGCACTTGCGGCATCGACATCGCGACGCAGCAAGCGACACCGGCGACGGCGAGCGCACCTTGCAGCGCATTCGGCGACAGCCGTAAACGCGCTTCGGAGCTTTGCCCCATGTTGCACACGGCACTTTCCGCGTGCGCCGGCGCCGTGCGGCGCATCGCGAGGACCAGTGGCAGCATCGCAACGATGCAAAAAACGCCGATCCCGAAGTGCGTCGCGCGCCAGCCAACAGTTGAGATGAAATGCTGCACCACCGGCGGCCAGGAGGCGCCCGCGAGATAGTTGCCACAGGCGCAAACGGCGAGTGCAATTCCGCGGCGCCGCGTGAACCAATGCGAGATGTCCGCCATGAGCGGTGCAAACGTCGCCGCACTGCCGACGCCGATCAACGCACCATGCGCGAGAGCGAAGAGCCAGAGATTCGGCGCGCGGGACGCGGCGATGTAGCCCAGCCCGAGCACGATCGTCGCACCGGCGACCGGCCATACGATGCCGATGCGGTCGACGAGCCGGCCGATAAAGATGCCGCTGATGGCGAAGCCGATCATCGCGAGCGTATACGGGAGCGCCGCCTCGGCGCGCGTCACGCCGAAATCTGCTTGCACCGCAGGTAAGGCGACGACCACCGACCACATGCCCACGCCGCCGATCGTGCTGAGCAGCACGGCGATGCCGAGTCGAAACCAAGCGTAAGGCGATTCGACTTCGCTCAAGAAAAAAACCGCGCAAAGCGCGGCCGCCCCGGCCACATGATTTCCTCGCTTCCGTTGGTCGCAGTGGCCTTCGCCGGGGATGGATTCAAGACTTCGTAGCCAGGGCGCCCTGGGCAGTGGGGTCGTCTTTGTACGCCGTGGACGAGACGGCACTCGTCGCATCGACGAGCGCCTCGTATGCGATCGATCGCGCTCCGTCGACCACTCGATTGGAAAATTGTCTTAGACTTATTTAGACGTGAACTTCGAGCCGCTACGTGAAACCAGCGAAGCAGTCCGACCTCCCGAAGGCCGCGCTGTGCGCTTAGCGATTTCCGCCTTCTTTCTTGTCGTTGCGCTTAGCAGCGCATCGCTGGTGTCGCGCGCCGCGGGTAGCGGCTTCGTGAGTTCCTTGAGACCAACTGGCGGTAGCTCCCGGTTCGGAGCGTTTCAGTACCAGCCTTCGGCGAGCAGCTCCAACTGCTCGGCTACACGCTTGCCGACTCCCGGCGGGATAGCTGCCCGAATTGCCTGCTCGAACGCATCCTCTCGCTGACGTTTCGCTTCGACGAGTCGCTCCAGTTCCACCGCGGAAAGCAGCGTCCCGAGTCTCCCGTTGACTTCCAGGCGCGCGTTCATCACGGCTTCTCGTGCACGATCGCCAAGGTTTGCCGCTCGGACGGCGTCCGCATGCGATCCCGAAAACGGTGGGACGTATGTGTCGAGCGGATCGAAATCTCCGTAGGGAGCAGCGGCGCGTATTTGCGCGCGGATCGTGACGACCTCCCGACGAAACGACACCATCGCCGAGAACATTTCGCGAGCCTGCGCCGGCGCCAGGATCCGCTCGATCGCCGCACGGTACTCGAGGTCGGCCTCATCGAACGCGCGCACCACACGCTCGAAGCCTTCGGTGAGTGCGGCGATCTCGAGCTCCTCTACCGGAATTCGCGCGCAGTACAATGCCGTCATCGCGCGCGCCAAATCACTCACGCAACGCTCCTAGCCCAACAACCGAACAAGGGGCTTGTATCATTGCAACGTCTGCTATACTGCGTTCTTCCGGAGACAGTGTTTCGAACCAGCCTGGATCAAGCATAAGCCGGCAGCATCACTTGTAAAACAAGGCCCCGATGGTAGCGCCAACGGGAATCGAATCTGAGTTCGACGATTCTGACTAGGCCGGAATCTGCCTCCGACGTTGGAATCGCGACGGTTTCCCAGCACAAAAAGGACCCGCGCCATCCTTCAGCTCCGGTCGCCGTCCTAAATAGTTCGGCCCACGCGGGGCCCACGCGCCTTCGGCGTGCGAGTCTGCCTCATCGAATTTTCTTGCGCTCGACCTTTCCGGCGACGGTGACGTCGTAGATGTCGCTCGGCTTGGCCCTTGCGGCAGTCTCTCTGATCGTCGGCCACATCTTGAAGAGCTTCCACGCCTGATCCCAAAACGGCAGTGACGCGAATCCCTTTGGCATGAAGAACGCGATCGCTTTGGCGCTCTTCAATGCCGCAGCTTGAGGCGAACCGCGCTTGCGCATCGCGAGATCGCTGGTGACGATGATCCACCCTTTTGCAGCAACCTCAGGAATGTAATCGACGTCATCGACGCTGGCTGGGTAAACGTCTTTGAGATGACATACGCTCTCGTCGAGCGCCTTCAGCGCCGCGACGAGCTGTGGCGGCAAGCAGTTATCGACGAAGAATGTCACGCCGCCAGGCGCAACGCAGCCTCGTACTCGATCGCATCCTGGACGCCGGCGGCCGGCGCGCGATACCAGCGCGCAATAGCCTCAACCGTCTCACCGCTCTTGCTGGCGGCGTGTAAGATCGACGTCGGCACGCCGCTCGTCGTTTCGATCGGTTTGCCAAACGATCTAGCAGGATCAAGAACGACTTTGCGGTCGGAACCGAGCGGCCAGAATTGTACAACGCTTTCGCGGTCGAACTTCAGTTTGCGGAAGAGTGGCCGCACGATCTCGTCAAGCGCAAGTTGACCCCGTTCGACCTCTTCTGTGAAGGTCTCGCCG
>JBOHTT010000276.1:0-7831 GCA_050733775.1 Vulcanimicrobiaceae bacterium | reverse complement strand
GGTGCGCCTTACTCTTCGACGACAGAGCTCAGGGTCTCGGCGAATACGGCTTGATCCTCAGCTTCGTCGCGATCGCCTGTATCGCCGCCGTCGTCTTCGTGAGCGGCAACATTCAGAGCATTCTCAGCTCGATTGGGAGCCAAGTCTAAACATGGCTCTCGGCTTGCTGATCGTCGCGACGCTCGGTGCGGCGATCATCGATCTGAGATGTCGCCGCATTCCGAATCTTTTGACGGGCGCGCTTGCGTTCGCCGGCATCGCGCTGCAGCTTCAGCACGGCGTGTTGCAAGCCGTCTTCGCCGTAGTTGCGATGCTCGTCGTCTTCGCGCTCGGGTCGTCGATCTTCTCGGCCGGATGGCTGGGCGGCGGCGACATCAAGCTTATCGCAGCATGCTGTGCCGTGGTAGGAAGCTCGGACAGCTTGCTGCTCGTTCTCGAGATTCTCATCGCCGGAGGCATCGTCTCGCTGGCAGCACTGCTGCTGCACCGTAAGTACGTTCCTTATGGCCTTGCGATCGCCGGCGGGAGCGTTTCCTTTGCAATCTCTACCGTTATCCCGGGTTTGAGGCCGCCGTTATGAAAAAATCACGCAATGTTGCACTCGCCATCGGCATCGTGCTTGCGCTCGGAACAGGATTGATGCTGCTCGACTATATGGGATCCGTCCGGAACGCCGAAGCGACGGCGCTATCCACGCGTCCCGTGCTGGTGGCATCGCGAGACATTCCCGCTCGAGCATTGCTCACCGATACGTATGTGATCCAGACGGTGCGGCCGGCTAAAGCCATCGACAGTGACGCACTCACCGATCGCAAGGAGTTGAGCGGAAAGTATTCGCTCATAACTATTCCGGCGGGAAGCGTCATCACGCGCTCCAAAGTCGGCGCCGGCGGTGCCAACGCACTTCCTGCGCGGCTGCCGATCGGAATGCGTGCCGTCAGCATTTCGATCGATCGTGTCAAAGGCGTTGCCGGACTCATTCAACCCGGCGATCGGGTCGATGTTATTGCGGTACCGCCTCGCGTCGGAAACGAAGTCCCGCATGCAGCGGCGATTCTTCGCGGCGTGCTGGTCTTGGCCATGGGCAATGAGGTGGAGACGACGAGCGCGACGCCGTCGCCCGAGAATCAAAATCTGACGACGGTGACGCTCGCACTTACGCCTGCTCAAGTCGACCTTCTTGCTGCGGCGGATCTCAACACGACCCTCCGCCTTGCCTTGCGACCGCCGAAAGAGCCGATAGATAAATTCCGCCCGGAACCGTTGACTTTGGGTTATTCGGAACGTTCCGTCGTTGTCCAATACACGTCGGCGCCCCATGCGGTCTCGCTGGTGAGCCGCGGCGTCACCGTCATAGACGGTGACCACGTCACCGATTCACGGCGATGAGCATCAGCGTCTTCGTCGTTGTCGGAGCCAAAGGCGGCGTCGGCACATCGACGCTCGCGACGCAGCTCGTAGAGGAATTGCCTAGCGACGGCACGCGATATCTCGTCGACGCCGATTTGGCTGGAAAGCGTGCAGCGGCAACGTGGTACGACGTCGCCAAAGACCTCGACATCGCGCGCATCCCCGGTCATCCTTCGACGGCGCGAAAGGGCAACGTCACGGTTGCCGAGCTCGCTCGCTCGTACGAAGACGGCTTCATCATCAGTCAGGAAACCGTCGAGGAATTCCTCGCGTCCCTTCCGCCGGACAGCATGGTCGTCGTGGACGCTCCACAGCCGTTTGCGGCTACGGTTCGCCCCTTTATGCTCAACGCCGCAAAGGTCGTCGTCGTCACCGAACCGACGCTTCTTGGCGTTGGCTCCGCCCATGCGATGCTCTCGGCGCTCGATCGCTTCGGCGTACCGGAGAGCCGTATCGCATTCGTCCTTTACGATTTGCACGGTTCGCAGGAGCTACGTGCAAAAGAGATCGCCGATTCACTCAAATATACGATCGCTGCGGAGCTCCCCGCGCCACGCGATCGCAATTCTTCGCGCGCAATCGCACGACTCGTGGAGACTCTCGCATCAACGTCAGATATGCCGCTCTTGACGCTGCGCGCATCCGCCTCGCAACCCATAGGCCAACGGCGCCGAGCACAGACCGTCGAAACGAAAGTTTCGGGCGTCGCGCTCGCCGGCGCCGAGCTTCTCAAGGCGGAGCTGCATGCCGCATTGCTTACGCGAATCGACTTCCTTGCCGCGGCACGCGCGCACACCGACGCGGAAAAGATGGCGGAGCTGAGAGCGCAGATCGGTGCGATCGCCGATGAGTTCCTAGCTTCGCGTAGTGACATTACCTCTGCCGAACAAGCGTCACACGTGCGCCACGAAGTCATCGAGGAGGCGCTGGGATTCGGACCGCTTCAAAGCTTACTGGAAGATCCGACCATTACCGAAGTAATGGTTAACGGCTTCGATAACGTTTTCATCGAGCGCGACGGCAAACTCGAACGCACGGCAAAACGTTTCGTCGACGATCGACAGGTGCGACTGGTAATCGAACGGATCATCGCTCCGCTCGGCCGGCGATTGGATGAATCCAGCCCAATGGTCGATGCGCGCCTGCCGAGCGGCGATCGCGTGAACGCCATCATCTCGCCCCTCGCAATCGACGGCCCCAGCTTGACCATTCGGCGTTTCGCCAAACGCTACGGGGTCGGCAACCTGCTTGAAGTCGGCACTCTGACGCAACCGATCGTCGATTTCTTGCGCGCGGCGGTCGAGGCTCGCCTCAACGTGCTGATCAGCGGCGGAACGGGTTCCGGAAAAACGACGATGCTCAATGCTTTGTCGGGGTTTATTTCGAGCCTGGAGCGCATCGTCACGGTGGAGGATGCGGCCGAACTAAAGCTCGAGCAGCCGCACGTCGTGCGCCTCGAATCGCGTCCGCCGAATCTAGAAGGCAAAGGCGCGATCCCGATCCGTGAACTGGTCCGCAACGCATTGCGTATGCGGCCGGATCGCATCATCGTCGGCGAATGTCGCGGCGGGGAAACGCTGGATATGCTGCAGGCGATGAATACCGGCCACGATGGCTCGTTGACGACCGTTCACGCCAATTCCGCTCGTGACGCGTTGTCGCGAGTTGAGACAATGACGCTGATGGCGGGCATCGAGCTCCCCGTGAAGGCAATTCGCGAGCAAATTTCGGGCGCGTTGGATCTCATCGTGCACGTCGCGCGCTTGAGGGACGGCTCGCGGCGCATCACCGGCATTAGTGAGGTCGTCGGTATGGAAGGCGAAGTCGTGACGACGCAAGAGCTGATCCGCTTCCGGCAGCGTGGCGTCGACGACCAGGGCAAGGTACTCGGAGAGTTCGAACCTTGCGGCGTCCAGCCGATCTGCCTCAGTCGCTTCGAGGAGCACGGGGTCGAGTACGATCCGGTCGCATTTAACATTCCCGCCGCGCGGCGAGCCGAGGCGATATGGCATCGGTAAGAAGCTTTCCGCGCTTCGTGGATCTCGGTGCGCGTTTACGCAACGATATCGAGATGGCCGGCCTTGGGATCGAGCCCGAACGCCTCGGGATGGCGATCATGGTGCTCGCGTCCATGCCGTGGCTGGCGTTCATCGTCGTGGTGCGTCCCGAGCCGTCGATCGTTTTCGCGGCGCTGGTCGCGTCGTTGGCGACGACCGCATTCATCGCCCATTGCTACTTGCAGAATCGTCGGCACGCGCGGGTTTCCGCCTTTCGCGCGCAGCTCGAGGGTGCGCTCCGCACGCTCGCGGGCGGCGTGCGCGTCGGACTCGGCATCCGTCAAGCTCTCGTGCTCACCGCGGAGCAAGCACGCGAGCCTGCTAAGTCGGAATTCACGCGCATTGTCGGTCTCGGCAACGTCGGTGTAAATACACTGGACGCGTTTGACCAGCTGGCCGAACGAATGTCGCTCACCGAAACCGCAGTACTCGCACAAGTTCTGCGCGTGCAATCGCAGACCGGCGGCGATCTCGCGTCCGTACTGGAGGGCCTCGCGGGTACGATCCGCGATCGAAGGCGGCTGCTGCGTCGCGTTAGCGCCATCACCGCTCAGGGGCGGGCAACTGCGTGGCTATTGGGATTGATGCCGCTTGCCGTTGGGTCGTTCATCATGTTCACGCAACCCGATCTGCGCGAAGCGACGCTGTACAGCACCCTCGGCCGGACTTTCTTGGCCTCGGCTCTCGGTCTCGACGCCCTCGCGGTCGCGTGCCTCATGAAAATTACGAAGGTCGATCCATGATCGAGAACATGGCGTACGCAATCGCCGCATCAGGCGCCGGCTCCGCACTTCTTCTGGCGATTTCCGCGATTCCGGCAGAAAGCCCGATAGCCGCTCGCTTAAAGAAAATGGAGCGCATTAATACGCGTTCCGTCTCCGAACGAACCGGTCTCATCGAACAAATCCTCGGCAGCGAACGGCAATCGCGCCTGCAAAAACGCTTGATCGAAGCCGGCTGGTATCATCTCTCGCCGCTTGGCATGAGGATTCGCAGCCTGGGAGCGCTTGGCGGCGGCACCGTTGTCGGCTTTGTGATGATGCTCGTTTTTTTCGGCTATGGCATGCTCACGCTTGCCGGCGGAGTTCTGACGGCGCTGCTGGCCTGGCGTATGCCGAACATCATGCTCTCGCGCGCAATCGTTGCGCGAAAAGAAGCCCTACAAAGATCGCTGCCGGACTTTCTCGATGTCTTGGCGGCAACCGTCCAAGCCGGTCTCGCGCTCAACGGCGCGTTAGTTCAAGCGGTAGACGCGACGCAAGGTCCTCTGAAGCAAGAACTCGAGTCGATGCTAGCCGAGGTGCGTCTTGGACGGCAGCGCGGGGAAGCGCTGCTCGCAATGGCCGAACGTGTCAATGAGGACGCCATCGCGACCATGGTGACGGCAATCGTGCAAGCGGAGCGTCTTGGATCCAACCTGACTGACGTTCTTCACGAGCTCGCAAAAGAATCTCGCGATCGCCGGTGGCTAAGGGCGGAAGAACGCGCTTCGCATCTTCCGATCAAAATGATCCTGCCGATGGCCTTGTTCATGATCCCGTCGCTATACGTCATGATTTTTGGTCCAGTCGTCGCTCGTTTGGCGATGCCGCGATGATTGCAATTACGACAATCTTCACCGCGCTTCTCTTCTCGTCCGCGGCATGGGCCGGAACGCTGCTTGCAGAGACGCTTTGCAGCGATCGAACGCCCGCAGACGATGGCCCCGCGCCTATAGCGTACAAACGCTGGCCGTTCGCCGCAGGTGCGGCAGCGATTGGAATCGTCACAGGCGTTCAAGGAATCTCGCCGGCACACACAGCGATTTTCACGGTTGCGGTCTTGGCGCTTGCGGGGTGTGCCGCGGCAGATCTTTCCTGCGGTATGTTGCCCGACGTCCTCACGCTCGGACCGTTGGCGTTTTTCGCCGGATTAGGAGTGGTGTTTCACTCGTGGTCGCCGGTTTTGGGTGCCGCACTCGCGTTCGTGCCGTTCGCGGCGACCGCGCTGGTTTCGCGAGGTCGCGGCATGGGATGGGGTGACGCGAAGCTCGCTGCGTTCGGGGGCGCCTTCCTCGGCGCGCGCGACGCAACGCTGGCCTTCACGCTGGCTGCAATCGCGGCATACATCGTGGCGCGGCGCTCAGGCCATCCGAGACGTGCGATCGCGTTTGGCCCATATCTTGCCGGATCGATAGCAACCATCTCGCTCACGACGGGGGCACACTGACGATGGCGGTTCTTTGGAATGCGACGACCGGAACCACCATTGCAACGCGCATCGACATTCTTTCGACGTTTTTGCAGCGCGCCGTCGGCCTGCTGGCGCGACCGTCGCTTCGAGGCGATGAGGGCGTGCTGATGCGACCTTGTCGAGCGATCCATACCATTGGAATGCGCTTCCCCATCGATGTGGTGTTCGCAGACGAACAACACCGCGTGCTTCGCGTGGTATCCGAAGTGCCGCCGAACCGGCCATTGTTGTTTTGCCCCGGGGCGACGATCGTGATCGAACTGGGAAAAGGCGTGCTACGCGACATCGAGATTCTTCCCGGCGACCGCTTGGAGCTCGTTGCGTGAACGCGCTCGTACCGCGCGCCCCGACAAGCGTCAACGTCATGCAGTCGGCCGGCGAAGGCGTTGCTGCGGACATTCGTGCGGTTCGCATCGATCCCCGAATGGTGCTGTATATCGTTCGCGTGGCGTCCACGACGTTTCAGCTCACCGCGCGACTGGTCGGGATTCGGCGCAGCGGTGAGACGCTTGATCTCGGAGGCCTTGCCGTCGCTCCCGCATCCATCGGCAGCGCAAGGCTGACAGTCCCGCAAGGCTGCGCCGAGGAGTGCGCGACAATCCAGCTCGAGATTCGCACGCACACGTCGCTCATGCGTCTTGAGGCGCCGCCGCCGGTGCTTCAACGTCGCGTCATATCTTGGCGCTTTGCGACGGCAGCGGCCCTGATGCTTATTGGGTTCTGTGGCGCCCTCTCTGTGCTCGACCGGCCGCATCCTGCGCCACTCGCCGCGGCGCCGGTCATTCCGGTAAAACCGCAAATTATCTCGTTGTCGGTTCGCCGGGACCGCGGATCCGACGGCGACAGCGTATTGGGATCGTATCTTGCCGTCGGCGACGGCGGCAGCTTCGCATTAGTAGGCCCGGGTGGGAAAATCGTCGCGCGAGCTCCGTTCACGCGCATCGGCACCAGCCGTTTAGCGGTTCCGAAGCCATATCGCGACACACCGCTGTTCGCGCGGCTTACGGTAACGCGCGATGGAAAGGCCGCTTTTACGAGCGTTGCGCTCGTGTCCTCGCCACGCGCGCTACCTGCGCGTGCCGCTTCAAAAACGGTGCCCGCAGTTTCGGTGCGCGATCTCGTCGCCATCGAAGGTCCGGCTTTCGCCGGCGGTTTGCTCAACCTACGAATCGACGCCGACCTGGCTTCGCCGCATATTGAATTACAAGACGTGAGCGGCAACACCGTCGCGAGTCGCGATCTCGCTGCCGGAACGGCACGCGCTTCGATTCCGCTTCCGGCCGCCGCTGCGCCGCAAACGTACTACGTCGTTTTGCGCTACGTCCGCAACGGCGCCGAAGAAACCGTCGTGCGCTCGATCGTCGCCAGCTCTCGCTCGTAACCGCGGGCGGTCTCCAGATCCCCGGCAGCCGCGCTCAGATGCATCAGGCGGCGCAACGTTTCGAGGTAAAAGGAGCGCAGGCGCTCCGCAATTGGTTCGAAACAGGTCTCCAGAGCCTCTGACGCCAGCAGATCGCTTCGGTACGTGCTGTATCCTAACCGATAGTGGCGCCGTGCGCTTTCGTGAATGCCGAGCGCGTCGTCCGCCCGTCCTTGCTCTACGAGCTCGACGAACCGCCGAGCGTCGAACGCGACGTTGGACCAGTCGATACGCAAATCGGATTCGGTTTGAAAGTAGAGCTCCGGATCGACGCCTGCAGCGGCTTCGCTCAGTGCATGACGAATCCGGCTGATCGTCGTTCGCAAGCCCTGTGCCGCAATCCGATGATCGATATCGGGCCAAAATGCCTCAAGAACTGCTTCGCGCAAGCAACGACCGTCCTGCGTGAGTGCGACGAATACGAACACGCTTTGATCGCGGCGCCGAGAGAACGCAACCGCCTTGCCCGCTATCTCACAGCGAAATTGACCGAGGACGTTGAGCATGAGTACCGGCGGTAACGGCCGCGAGACGCGATCGGCCGCAATCCCTCGAACAGCTGCAGCGAGCCGTCTCAAAATTCGATAGGGTCGAGCGCCCGCGCGAGTTCGCATCAGCGGCAGCCCGTCTTGCAGCAACCGCTCCATTTCACTACGCTGCTCTCCAGGCATCGCAGTGAGTAAACTCTTAAAGCTTTCGAACGATGCAGGGT
>JBOHTT010000275.1:0-1647 GCA_050733775.1 Vulcanimicrobiaceae bacterium | reverse complement strand
AGCTCGGCATCGTCAATCGCTTGTGCGAGCCGGACGAGCTGCTTCCGCAAGCGCAAGCGCTCGCCGCGGAGCTGGCGCAAGGGCCGCGCGCGGTCGGTCTCGTGAAACGCGAGCTCGCGCGCAACGTCTTCGGCCCCGGCGGAATCGAGGACGCTCTGAATTACGAAGCCGAAATGCAAGCCATCGCCGGCGAAACGAGCGATTTCACCGAAGGCGTCGCTGCATTTCGCGAAAAACGCTCGCCGCGCTTCACGGGCAAATGATCGTGGACGAGAATCTTTCCGCCAAACTCGCGGTGAAATCTGGCCAGCGCATCATCGTGCGTCGCTGCCCGGATGAATGGCACGACGCGTTCCGCGGCCTTGGAGCGGCATTCGATCGCGGAACGATCGCGGAGGTCACCGTCTCGTTCGTGCGCGCGCAAAGCGAAATCGACAACGCATGCAAGGAAGCCGTCGCGCTCACCGCCCCGCACGGGGTGCTGTGGATGGCGTATCCAAAAGGCGGCGCCGCGCTCGTGTGGGATTCGTTCGTCCACGCCGGCTGGCATCCGGCTTCCGAAATCGCGCTCGACGACACGTGGTCGGCCGTGCGGTTCTCTCCGCGCGGCGATGGTTGAAATGTCATGGTGAGCGGAGCGAGCATCAGCGAGCGGAGTCGAACCACAGCGTAACAGTAGCAAGGTTGCGACGGTCCTTCGACTCCGCGCGCTTACAGCGCGCTCCGCTCAGGATGACATCGTGGGCGGGTCGCTACTACACCCTTTCGCTACTCGAGCGGAATACAAAACAGCGGCGAGCGGGACTCGGCGCATTTCATGAGACCGCCTTGGCCGTGCTCGATGAAGTGCGGTTGTTCGCGATGTTTCCAGTACGCGGCTTCGTCAACGTACTGCTCGTAGATAAAGAACGTGCGCTCCGCGTCTTTGGCGCGATGGCCGACGTAGAGCTTGCAGCCTGGTTCTTTGGACGACTCGCGCATGAGCACGCGCAGATGTTGCGCGGCCTCTTCTTCTTTTCCGGCCTGTATCACGTAGGTAACGGCTAAGCAAAACATGGCTCGCGCCTTCGGCGGCGAGAGCGGCGTTACTTCGTGATGGTGACCGACGCGATTTCGAAGTCTGCGGGGAAACGCGTCCGGAAGAAATGGTAGATCGGCGGATTGCTGTCTTGCTCGCCGCCGACGGCCAAATCCATCACCAACACCATCGGCACGTTGGGCACGTCCTTCGTAATCGTCCAATACGGTTTCTTATCGACGTACCAGGTGAGGTGATCGGGCTGCCAGTCGATTCCGAACGTATGATAGTCGTTCGAATAGTTGATGCGGCGTCTCTGCGGATTTCCGATGCGCCGGCAACGCGAATCCGACGTGAAGTTCTCGACGATGATGCACGTTGCTGCGACTTGCCGGCCGTCGACCCATTTGGCGGAGGCCGCGGTGAACGCGTCCTCGTGACTGCCGAAGCCGTCGTAGATGTCGATCTGGCCGCCCACTTTGCCGCCCGCCTCCGGACTGTGCAGCCACACCGCGGGCCACAGACCGTCGCCGTTGGGTACCTTCACGCGAATGTCGAAGCGTCCGTAAAGGTACGCGTTCGTGCTTTCGACGCGCCCGGAGACATACGGATAATCCATGCCGTCGGCC
>JBOHTT010000274.1:0-4751 GCA_050733775.1 Vulcanimicrobiaceae bacterium | reverse complement strand
CGCTTAAAGCGCGGTAAGGGCTATCTTAGAATCGAGGCTCTCCCCATTGCGCTCTATGGCATTGCGTGGACAATCGAATCAACCCCCGCATTCATACCGCATTCATAAGGAGAGCCATCATCATGAGATTTCATAAAGCCCTCGCCGGGAAAGTGCTTCTCGCAACCTTCGCATCAGGTATCCTCGCCGCATCCGCGCTGCCGCTCGCGGCACAAGCCGGTGAAGTCTCCAATCGCGTCGGCGATCAGCAAGGCCGTATCGCCGCCGGCGTACACGACCATCAATTAAGCCGCCATGAGTACGTCAAGGACGAGTCGCATCTCGCCGCCATCAACGCGCAGCGCCGCCACGATCTCGCACGCAACGGCGGCTATCTGCGCCCTGGCCAAAAAGTGCAGCTCAACCGCGAGTTCAACCGCAACTCAGCACGCATCTATCGCACCAAGCACAACTGATCGCTAAGCGCGGCGGCGCCAACGCGCGTAAGAGCGTTATCGCTTCGAGCCCTTAATGGGATTACGATCGATCAATTGGCGGGCGAGGATTGTTTTTTGAATCTCGTTCGTGCCTTCGCCAATGATGAGCAGCGGGACGTCGCGGAACAGACGTTCGACGTCGAACTCTTTCGTGTAACCGTAACCGCCGTGGATGCGCATCGACTCGAGCGCGCACGTCATAGCGCTTTCGGTTGCGAAGAGCTTCGCCATCCCGGCCTCCATGTCGCAGCGCTCGCCGCGATCTTTCTTTTCTGCGGCGGCATATGTAAGCAGGCGTGCCGCATTGACCGACGTCACCATGTCGGCGAGCTTGATTTGAATCGCTTGATGCTGCCAGATCGGCTTGCCGAACGTCTCGCGGCTCTGCGCGTACTTGACGGCCTCGTCGAGCGCAGCTTGCGCAATGCCGACGCCGCGCGCAGCGATGTTGATGCGCCCTAGCTCGAGGCCGCTCATGATTTGCTTGAAGCCGAGGCCTTCTTCTTCGCCGAGCAGATTTTTCGCCGGCACGCGATAGTCGTCGAAGACGACCTCGCACGTGTCGAGGCCGCGATAGCCGAGCTTGGGAATGTCGCGGCTCACTGAGAATCCGGGACCGCGATCCTTTTCGACGATGAAGAGACTCATGCCGCGATGGCGCGGCTGCGCGGCCGGATCCGTCTTCACGAGCACCAGGAACGTGTTGCCTGTGCGGCCGTTCGTCACCCACATCTTCGTGCCGCGCAGCACGTAATGGTCGCCGTCGCGGCGCGCGGTCGTGCGAATTGCTTGAAGATCGCTGCCGGCTTCGGGCTCGCTGAGCATGATGCCGCCGTGCTTCGCGCCGTCGCAAAGCGACGGAAGCCATTCCCTGCGCTGCGCCTCCGTGCCGCCTTGCAAGATATCGTAGCACATAATGAGATGGCTATTGAGAACGCCGGTGACCGACATCCACGCGCGCGAGATCTCTTCGATGATCGCCGCGTACGTCGCGACGCCGAGTCCTGCGCCGCCGTACTGTTCGGGGACGATGGCACCGAAAAGTCCCATCTCGCGCATGCGCTGTACCAAATGCGCCGGATACTCATCGCGAGCTTCAAAATCGTGCGCGACCGGACGAACTTCGTTTTCTGCGAAGCGGCGAGCCTCGGCAAGGATCGCCGCGTCGATCGTCACGCCTTCGGCGGCCCGAGCAGAGCCGTCAGCTCCGTAATCTCATCAAGCGTCTCGAGGCTTCGCACAGTCGCGACGATGCGCGATACGTGCGAATCGCCGTAGACGGCACGCGCCAAGCTGCGGAATTTTTCCTCGAGCTCGTTCCAGTCCAGCGGTTTGCTCGGTTCGCCTTTCGGCGTCCAGTTCACGCGCCGGATTCGGCGCTCGCCGGCAATCACTTCGATGCTGGCCGCCATCGTCGGGAAGCGCGCCTCGATCTCGGGGTCGATTTCCACGTCGATGCGTTCGATCGCGCGCGCGATCTCGGCATCGCCGAGCAGCGCGTAGTCGTCCCAGATCATTCGCCGCCGCAAGAGCGCGACCGCCGCCAAGAAATACATGCTGAACTGTCCGGCCACGATGCCGTCCGGTGCGCGCTTCGCCGCTTCCGGAACGCCGATGATGTCCATACCTTTGCGCGGCAAGCCGATGCGCACGCGATCGATCGTGTCCGCGGAGAGCTTTTCTTGCGAAAGGACCTCGCACAGCAGCTCGATCGCCGCATGCGAGTAACGGCAGCTAGGATACGGCTTGAATGCCGTCTCGTCGACGGCAAAGCGCTCGCCCAAGGTTTTCACGACGTGGTCGGGATCGGCGTCGTCCGTGTAGCCGCGGAAAAACCCGTTGCGGCCCTCAATGGGCGCGCGCGCGCCGACGGCGCCGGCTTGCGCAAGGCACAGGGCCAAAATGGCGTTGTGCGCGGCAAAACCAGTGTGGATGCGCTTGTTCCAAGCACCGTTCTCCAGGAACTGAAGCGACCCGGCCGCCTGGCTTCCATTGATGCCGAACGCGTTCTCGAGGACGTCGGCGCTCGCGCCGGCCACGTTCGCAGCCGCCGCCGTCGCGCCGAAGGTGCCGCAGGTGGCGGTGGGATGGAAACCGCGGTCGTAATGCGCTGCGGGGTCCGCAGCTTCCGAGATGCGGACCGTGGTGTCATAGCCCGCGACGATCGCCGCGATGACCCGCTCGCCGCTCGCTCGGGACGCTTCCGCGATCGCCAGAACCGCGGGGATCGTGGTCGCACCGGGATGGATCGACCCACCCTCGTGGGTGTCGTCGAAGTCGAGCGTGTGGGCGAACGTCGCGTTCAAGAGCGCCGCATAATGAGGAAGAAAGCGGGGGCCGATGCCGGCTGCGGTGCTCCCTCCGGCAACGCTAAACCCCTCGACGACCTTTCGCACCACCGCGCTGGAGCCGGGCTCGATGCTCGAGCGAATCGCGATCCCGAGAAGATCGAGAACCGCCTGCTTCGTCTTTTCGACGGTCGGCGCAGGCAAATCGTTATAACGTAGGCCGGTGGCATACTCGGCAAGCCTGCGGCTAATCTTCGATGCCGCAACGTTCGCGACGGTCAGGGCGCTCATATTCACCAGACTTTTGGAGGATGGCTGCCGCTACCCCTCATATCCCACGTTCCACGAGGCGAGGGAGGGGAATTATCATGAACGCATATCGCAGACCGCGGTGGCTTTCTGCCGTGCTCAGTGCTGCGCTGTTGGCATCTTTGGTGGCCACCGGTGCGCGCGGAGTCGGCACGGCAGCCGGTAAGCCGATTGTCATCGGCGCGACCGTTTCTGAAACCGGCGCATATTCGGAGCCCGGAAAGTACGCATTAGCCGGCTACCAGTATTACGTCGAGGAACAAAACAAAAAGGGCGGATGGCTCGGACGTCCGCTGCAACTCAAGATCTATGACGACGCCAGCGATCCGGCAACGGCAGTAACGGATTACCAGAAGCTGGTCCAGCAGGACCACGTCGACGTCATCGTGGGGCCGTATTCGAGCGCCATCACGGCGGCAGTCGCGAACGTCGCCGACCAATACAAAATGCCGATGCTGTCGCCCGAAGTCGCTTCGACCGCACCTTTCAAGCGCGGCCTGAAATACGACTTTATGGCAACCTCACCGGCGCCCAACTACGTGGCCGGTTCGATTGAAATCGCAAAAGACCACGGTTACAAGAACATCGCCATTACCGGCGAGGATACGGCATTCCCGAAGGCGATCGCAGCATCGACTGTGGAGGCCGCGAAGAAAGCCGGCCTCAACGTCGTGTTCAACGAGCTCTATCCACACAACGCCTCGGATTACACGGCGATCGCGCAAAAAATCAAACAAGCGAATCCGGACGCGGTGCTGTCAGCTGCGTACTTCCCGGATGCCGTCGGTTTGCTTCGCGCGCTCAAGCAGGCGGGCTTTACGCCCAAGGAGCTGTTCTTCGCAGTGGGCGCGACCGAACCGAACTTCGGAACGGAAGTCGGAAAAGACGCCGACGGCGTGCTTTCAACGTCGAATTGGAGTCCCGAGCTGAAGACCCAGGGCAACGCACAATTCGTCAAAGGATTCACGACCTTCTATAAAAAGCCGCCCGATTACCACTCCGCGCAAAACTACGCCGCTCTCCAAACGTTCAGCGCGGCGATTGCCAAAGTGGGCTCGCTCGATAACGACAAGATCCGCGACGCGCTATCGTCGCTAAAAGTTCCGACCATCTTAGGAGTCTATAGCGTCGAACCCAGCACCGGCATTCAAACGGGCTACAACTCACTCACGATGCAATGGCAGGGCGGGAAAGACTACGTGGTTTGGCCCGACCAGTACGCGCAAAAGAAGCCGATAACGCCGTTCCAGTGGGCTAGCCGCTAGCCGTGCACCCCGAGCTGGTCGTCCAGCTCATCATCAACGGAGTGCTCTTGGGCGGCGTGTTCGCGCTCGCCGCCCTCGGGCTCAACATTATTTTCGGTGTTACCCGCATCGTGAATCTCGCGCACGGCCAGCTCATCATCCTGACCGCATTGATTTGTTCCGTGCTGTTCCAGAAAGACAACATCACGCCGCTGGAAGTGCTGCCGTTTGCAATGGTCGGCGGCATCATCGTGGGCGCAGGCATGGACCGCGTCCTGCTGCGCCGCCTTCCCCACCACGCGCAAGTTGCGGAAACCACGTCGCTCCTGATCATGTTCGGCGCGTCCTACTTTCAGCTCGGCCACAGCCTCGCCATATTCACGGGCGACTTTCGATCCGTCGCGTACATGACCGGATCGTGGTCTGTCGCGCAC
>JBOHTT010000273.1:0-6006 GCA_050733775.1 Vulcanimicrobiaceae bacterium | reverse complement strand
CGGTTTTCGCTCGACACGGCGACGACGATTGCCTCGCGCTCGGCGCGCGAAAGCCCTCCGGGTGCACGCATCAGCACGTCGTGATATTGCATGAACGCGCGAAAATGGTCCGGTCTGCGTGAGTACGCGCGAAAGACGTTCGGGACGAATCCGATTTTCGCACGGTTTTGCTCGTAGATGGCTTTGATGTCGTCCGGAAGCTCGTTCTCCGGCGTTTCGCCGAATCGCGAGAATCGTCGCTCGGTGATCATGGTCGATTCCTTTTTAGACGAGAGCCTTTAGGTCCGACAGAACGGCGCGCGCGGCGCGTCGTCCCGGCACGCCGGTGACGCAGCCGCCGGGATGCGTGCCGGAGCCGCAGAGATACAATCCGGCGAGCGGCGTTCGCACGTCGAAGCGATCTTCGAAAATCTGGCCCGGCAGCATCTCGCCGTGGAAGATATGCCCTTGGCTGATGCCGATGCGCGCTTCGATGTCGGCGGGCGAGACCACGTCCCAGGCTTCGATCGCGCTTGGAAGATTCGGTGCGTATGCTGCCAGCGTGTCGACGATGCGTTGGGCGACGCTTTCCCGCTCTGCTACCGTCCAGCGAGCCGCGGCGCTATACGGAAAATACTGCGCGAAGATCGAGAGAATGTGATTGCCTGCGGGCGCCAGGGCCGGATCGGTCGGTGTCTGCATGAAGCATTCGAGCATCGGCGCGCGCGACGCGCCGGCGTTTCGCGCATCGTCGTACGCCGCTTGCAGATAATCGAGGTTCGGCGCTGCGTGGATGGTCGCGCGATGATGCGGCTGCGGATCGGTGCCCGGTCGCGCGCTGAAATTCGGCAGCTCGCCGAGCGCGAGATTGATTTTGAACGAAACGCCTTCGGCTCGCCAGTCGCGCACGCGTCGCAAGAACGGTTCATCGAACGTGCCGCTTGGGCAAAGGCGAAGGAACGTCGTCTGCGGATCGGCATTCGAGAGCACCGCGCGCGCCCGCAGCCCGGCGCCGCTCGTCGTTTCTACGACCAGCTCGTCACCGCTTGAGGTGATTGCAGCGACGTGCATCCCTGCGCGAATTTCCGCGCCGGCTGCGCGCGCGGCGGCCGCAACCGCTGCGGAGAGCGCCCCCATTCCGCCGCGAACGAAGCCCCACGTGCCCTGTTCGCCGAAAATGCGCCCGGCATAATGATGTGCGAGGACGTAGGTCGTGCCGGCTTGCCGCGGACCTGCGTAGGTGCCGATCAACCCGTCCGTCGCAAGCGTCGCCTGCAGCACCGGCGATTCGACGAAACGCTCGACGTAGTCGGCAGCGGACAACTGAAATTCGCGCGCTGCGTCTGGATCGACGGCCGAAAGCTTCGGATGCTCGTCGTTCGCATGTGCGAAGATTGCCGCGCCGAGCTTTTCGGCGCTCCGGGCGAATGTGGCGTAACCGCGCACGTCGCGTTGCGAAAATGTTCCGATCTCTTCGGCGTCCGATTGTGCACTCGCACCGAGCAAGAGCGAACGGCCGTCGAGCAGCGGCGTGAACGATGCGGGCTGTTTGCGATACGCCGAAAAACCGTACCTCGCGAGCTCGAGCTCCTGCACGATCGCCGGATCGAACAGACTGCAGACGTACGAAGCTGTCGACACGGTGTAACCCGGCCACGTCTCCTCGCACCGCGCCCCGCCGCCAAGAACGTTGTATTGCTCGAGCACGACGACCCGTGCACCGCTTTTTGCCAAGTACGCTGCGGCCACGAGCCCATTATGGCCGGCTCCAACGATCAGGACGTCGTAGCGCTCGTTATCGTTTCCCGTTGGCGTTCTCGTGGCGCGGCTTGAACGGACTGCCGATGCGGATCGTCCTGTCGTGCCGCAGCTCCGTGTCGACGTCTTCGCAGCCGATGGGCGAAAACTCGCGGCAGTCGTGCGGACGCGCTTCGTAGATGCCGCAGTAGTAGCTGCCGGATTTCTCTCCCTTTAGGAACACACATTTACTCGAGATGTCGGCGTTGTCGACTTTCTTCAGCCAGCCGACGGCATGGCCGTCGGGCGCCTGCCGGCGATTGACGTAACGCCGCAGCGTGTCTTTATAGGAAAGGCCGAGATGGCTGGCGATGCGCTGCACGTCCGATTCCGTAACGAAGGGCTCGTAGCCCATGCAGCAGTTGGCGCATCCGGGCGGACACGCAACGTTGTCGGGAAGATCGCGAAGGTGCTCGCGCGCGAGCTCGACGAGCTTTTTGACGACGTTGACGAAATCGGGATCGTCGTTGTATTTGTACGACCATTCCTTATACGTAACTTCGTTCGAATTATATTTACGCGCGATCTTTTCGTTGTAGCTGATCGTCACGTGTTCTTCGTCGATTTCGATCGAGTTGAACTGTCTGAGCGGCTCGAGATCTATCAGCTCGAGCTTGGTTGGTTGCGCGGTCTCGCGGTTGTACGCCGTAAGCTCTCGGCGCGCGCGCATGGTGATGAGATCGATCGTCTCCATGCTCTTGGCTACGCGGGATGGAGTGCGGCCTCCTCGAAAAAGGGAACGTGGCGTCGCAGCATACCGACGCGGACCGCGTCCTTAACACCGGCATCTCCCTCGCGCTGGATAAGCTCGTCAAAGAGGGAAAGTTCTATCCCTTCGGGGTTGCGATGACCCGCAAGGGAGAGATTGCGGTGCTCACTGCCCCGCACCTCAGCGTGTTGCGCGATGCGCTGGCTGACGGTGCCCGCTCGGGCAGCTACAAAGCTGCGGCGATCGTTGCCGATTTTGCATTTGAGAAGCTGCCGCCGAACGGCGGGGAGCGCGACGCCATCCGCATCGCGCTGGAAAGCGAGAACGGCGATGCAGTCACGTGCTATCTGCCGTACACCTTGGTGTCGCCCGGCGGTACGCGCGACGTCCGGCCAGGGCAGGCCTTCGCGCAACGCAGCGAACCGACGATTTTCGCGTAGCTCGTTAGAAGGGTCGCCGCTTCCGCGGCGAAGTTTGCGCGCAGTGAAAGCCATTGGCGTAGACCTCGGCGGAACGCATGTCATGGCGGCCGTCGTGGAAGACGACGGCTCCATTCATAGCAAGCACGAGATCGATATAGTCGACCGGGTTTTTTCGAGCGTGATCAAGCTCATGGAGACGGCGATCGGCGGTGCGCTTTCGGATGCGGGCTCGAACGTCGCCGGCATCGGCATCGGTTCGCCCGGCAACATCGATGCCACGACCGGAACGATTCGCTATTCGCCCAACTTCGGCACGACGTGGAACGGCGCGCCTCTCGGTGCGCGCTTGCGCGAGCACTTCGGCATTCCGGTGTTCGTCGGAAACGATGCGCGCTGCGCGACGCTGGGTGAATACACGTACGGTGTCGGTCGCGGCACGAAAGATTTCGTGTTGATAACGCTCGGAACGGGCATCGGTGGCGGCATCGTTGCGAACGGCAACTTGGTGCTTGGAAACGCGATGGGTGCGGGCGAGGTCGGTCATCATCAGATTCGGGCGACCGACGGCTTCGTCTGCGGCTGCGGAAAGATCGGCTGCTTCGAGGCGCAAGCATCGGGAACCGGATTGATCCGCCACGCCTTTGCGGTCGCGACGTCGTTTCCGCGCAGCACCTTACTTGCCGGACCGGCCGAAGCTCTTGGGTCGAAGCGCATTCGCAAAGCCGCGCAAGCCGGCGACGGACACGGCGTTGCCGCGTGGAAGAACTATTGCAGCGACCTCGCGCTCGGAGTCGCAAACATCATCGCCTTCTTGAATCCGGAAGTGATCGCGCTCGGCGGCGGCGTCAGCAAAGCGGAAGAATTTCTGCTTGATTCCGTGCGACCGCGGATAGACGAGCTTGTGACGATGGCACCACGCGGATCGACGCGAATCGCAATCGCCCAATTCGAGAACGACGCCGGCGCACTGGGCGCCGCGACGATGGCGATGCGCGGCGGGTTAGCGACGGCCATTCCAGCGGCGGTCTAGAATCCGGGGCTTCATTCTCGGCGTCATCCTCGTGCTCGTCGCCGAAGCGATTGTTGTCGTGCTCGTCGTGCAGAACGGATGGATCGATCCACGAGCCGACGCCGGGTACATGCCGATGGAGAAGTGGGCCTCACGCGTCGTGACGCGCGCGATTAAGCGCAACAGCGCCGGCCTCGACAGTCCCATCCCGGCGAGCGCCGACAATCTGGTCGCCGGCGCGAAATTATACGGAGCGAACTGCGCAGTCTGCCACGGTGCTTCCGATGCAAAGGCGTCCGCGATCTCGCAAGGTCTCTACATCAAGGCGCCGCAGCTCGCGAAAGACGGCGTCGAAGACGATCCCGTCGGCATGACCTACTACAAGATCGATCACGGTTACCGGCTTACGCCGATGCCGGCATTCAGCAAAACGTTATCCCAGACGCAAATCTGGCAGCTCGCGTTGTTCTTGAAAAACATGGACAAGCTTCCGGCCCCCGCCGAAGCGGAGTTCAAAAAAATCCCAAGTCAAGCCGCGCCTCCAGCCCCCGCACAGTAGGAAAATTCAGCGGCGCGATTACGGGGCCGAACCCCCACAGCACAGGCTGCGTCGGCTTGCTGCCGGTTGTCATCGAGCGTAGCGCTCCACGGGTTGTCATCCCGAGCGTAGCGCTGCCACAGGAGCGCGTAGTCGAGGGACCGTCACTAGCAGTTGTAGATCGAGAGTGTTGTGGCGGACGACCATCGCTACGATGTGCCCAGCTGATTAGATGAAGCCAATTTCATCGAGAAATCGACATAGATTAGGTTCAACTGATGCTGCTCGAACGACGTCACCTCTCGCGAACTTTGAGGCTAATTCAACTGTCGTCGGTGGCTTTTCATAGTGCGCCCACTGGCCTCGCAGAGCACCAAGAGCTTGAGTCGCGGTATTCGGCCGCGCCTTTTCACAACCTGGAAAATGCCGCAATAGGAACCCTTCGATGCACGGCTCGAGCCACAGGACGATAAAATTGTGCGCGCTGACTAGTGCGTCGAAGAGCTCATCACGTTTGGGATCTATGCCAACTACGTCCCTATCGAGTAAGACAGTCTTTAGCATGTACTGGCCCCTGTTCGCTTCGCGCTTCTTATAAATCTTGACGGCATACTCAATGCGGGACAAGGGGTCGCCGCCCTTAAGGACGGCAGCATCAAGGTGGCGATCCTTGCGAATCTCTTCCAGCAGCCGGGAAAGAAATACTGTATACGCCTGCTCCGAATCACCCTCACAGCCAACGAAAACGCGAGCCCGTTGCGGTCTGATGACGGAGATTTTGTTAGTCCTCATCCTACATGAGGAACGGCACCGTATACTCCGCCCAAATATTTACGATAGTAATTGTCTATCCGCCGTACACCGCTGATATGTCGCAAGCCGAATATGCTCGTACGGCCGAGGGCATCCTTTTCACAGAAAAAGATTTCTTCTTTCAAAAGATCTTCTAAAAGAGAGGGCGACTGTGCAGTCATCCAGAGCTGTGCGCCGTGCGGATTCTTAGATGGATTAAAAAACCACCCAACGATTTCTGCCAGGAGGCTTGGATGAATAGACGTGTCGAGTTCATCAACGATAGCAATTCCGCCATTCATCAAAGCGTGCCCAATGAAAGGAAATACACGGAAAAACTGACGAGTGCCGTGGCTTTCAAAGTAAGACGCTATAGGTGAGGCAAGGCCGCTGTGCTCAAACTGCGCGACCTTCTGACCATTGGGCATGTCCGCGATCGAAAATCGCGTTATTCCGATGTCCAGGCGTCCGACTTCACGATTAAAGAACTCAGCTAAGCGTTGGTCCTGCGTATAGTACGGAATCATCGCTTCGTCTGTCGTTTCCCACTTAACAATCCCGATGTTTGACGAAACTAGCGACGCTAGCCCTTTGAGCTTCAGGGAGTAGGGATGCTGAAGTTGCGCCAACGTGGAAATGAGGCTAGCATTTGGACGCAAGACCCTGTCGATGTATGGATACTGCGAACCGAGACCAAACGCGGCCGACGCTTTGACCTTTTGCCCATCTCTTTGAAAAAGAGAGAAGGGCTTTCGAGCTC
>JBOHTT010000272.1:0-2124 GCA_050733775.1 Vulcanimicrobiaceae bacterium | reverse complement strand
CCCAACGAGCATCTGTTGGGTTCCGTCGCGCGCGAAGCGCTTCAGATGATGACCGCGCTCTTCAGCGACCTCGCCGACAACCCCCCGTCATGAGAGCGACGGAACGGCGATTTCGGTGAGTACCGCTTCTGCGCGGTCGAGCGCAACCTGCAATGCCGCGCTATCGCGCCGCTCGGCATTCGTAACTTCGAGCGTGCACCTGCTGCTCCGCAGCGCGTCGACCTTGCCCTTCAACGCATCCTCCGTCGCGGCTGGATTGCGTTTGACTTCTGCCGCGGGCTTTGCCGGATCGATTCCGGGAAAATCGCACGTAATAGTCACATAGCTTGCGCCGGATGCGTCGAGCGCTTCGCGCAAGATTTCCGTCATTTCTGCGTTGAGGCTCGAAAGCACGAGCGGCGGCAGCTTTCCCGTCGTCACTTGCGCGTGCAAGGTCATCCAGTCATCGAGATCGTTGAGCAGCGTCGCGTCGAGCACGCTCTCGTCGTCGAGGCCGACGAAGGCGCGCTGCGCCTTCGCCGCTACCGGCGGCTTGTTGCGGTGAATTCCTTCGTTGTGCTTGCGAATCGATTCCGCATCGAGATGCTTCGCATGTCTTCGCACCCACGCTTCGGCTTCGAGATACGTCGGCAGGCTCGTCTCGACGAACGTGATGAACGCATCCCGATCGAATCCTAAATCGAGCGCCGTCCGCTCGTCGAAGCCGCCCGTCCCGTGGCGGTAGCCTGCCGGTAAGCGACCCTTCGCGTGCAGCAAAATCTTCATCCACATGCGAGGGAGATGACACGCACCTAAAGGCCCGACGGCAGCCGAGCTGACCATCGGTACGACGTGAGGTTGATTTTTATCGTCCATCCTCATTCCCGTTGTCCCTCGACTACGGCGCACTTTGTGCGCCTACGCTCGGGATGACAACGAAGGGATTTAGTTGAGGACGATGATCTCCTGTCCTTCGTCGTCGCACAGAATCCGAGTCGTGTACCGCATCTCGATGCCCATCGCTTTCGCCTTGCTGTGCAGGGTGAAACGATGCATCGGCTTGCCGTTGAGCGCCGTTACGCCGCCATAGTCGAACTGTAACGTGCCTTGATTGGCAGCATCGACTCGGTTGCGCGTAGCCAGCTCGGCGAGCAGATTTTTGCGCAGATCTTTCGGAAGCAGGCGCGCAACTTCCGCATCGGAGATGCGAACTGCGGGCATCTTCCCGTCATCTTCGTAAGCCTTACCGGTGATCCAGTGCATGACGGCTTCCCAATGACGCGCGTCGATACTGATGAACTGCATCCCGTAACAGTACGCGGTTTTCTTACCTTCGTTGACTTGCGTATTCCAAACCGGTAGCGCACGTACCGGAACCTCTTCGTCCAGGTGCAAAACGATGTCGACAACGATCGAGTGAATCGTGTGATCGCTCATCACGCACATGCCGCCGCCACCCAAGTCGACGCCACGTAACGCGTGCCACGTTCTGCCGCCGTTTACCGAATACTTCGCTTCATAGTCTTTGCGAATACGCGGATAGCGGCGACGATTTTGCTCCTGGCCGGCATACCATCCGACCAACTCCGCTAGCATTCAAACACACCCCGAGCCAAGCATATCACGGGGCTCGGTTGCTTGCTAGACGTCCGACGTCACTTCGATTCGCGGCAAGGAAATCGTGAAGCGGGAACCCTTCCCAGGAACGCTTTCCAGCACCAGCGCCCCGCCGGCACGCTCGATGGCGCGTCTGGCGATAGCAAGCCCGAGGCCGGAGCCCGCCACATCGCGCTGATCGCCGCGGTAAAAGCGGTCGAAGACACGCCTGGCGGTCTCGGCGTCGATTCCGGGACCTTCGTCGACCACGTCGATTGCAACGCGTCCGTTGCCGGTATGAACCCCGACGTGAATCGGTCCCCGCGTGTACTTGAGTGCGTTGTCGATGAGATTCGTTACGGCGTGCGTCAGATCGCCCGGATCGATTGCCGCAAGCGGCCCGGATCGCGCCTCCAAAACGAGGTTTCTACCGGTATTTGCCTCGGCAATCGGCATCGTTACGTCGCTCACCAGCTGGCCGACGTCGATCGGTTCCGCCCGCGCCGCAACCTTCGCAGTCTCCGTGCCCTCTCCGCTCGGGGGGAACGT
>JBOHTT010000271.1:0-5017 GCA_050733775.1 Vulcanimicrobiaceae bacterium | reverse complement strand
GAGCGTCATAGCGCGACCTCTGCTCGCAGAAGATGCCAGATGTGCACCGTGAGCTGCCCGAACTCCGGATTCGCGCGCAGCTCGATCGGATCGCGTGGTCGCGCGAACGGGACGCGAACGATCTCGCGGATGCGACCGGGATGCGCCGTCATCACGACGACGCGATCGGAGAGAACCAACGCTTCTTCGATGCTGTGCGTGATGAATAGCACGGTCTTGCGGTCGCGTTCCCACAGCGCGAGCAGCTCCGACGCTAAGCCGACCCGCGTCTGCTCGTCAAGCGCGCCGAATGGCTCGTCCATCAAGAGTACTTGCGGATCGACGGCAAACGCGCGCGCGACGGCGCCGCGTTGCTTCATGCCTCCCGAAAGTTGGTGTGGGTAGGAATCGGCGAAACGCGTGAGGTTGACGAGTGCCAGCTGCTCGTCGACGCGCCGTTCGCGTTCGCCCGCATCGATTTGCAATCGATCGAACGCAAACGCGATGTTCCGCCGCAGCGTCATCCACGGAAACAACGAATGCTCTTGGAAGACGCTCGCGCACGGCAGTGTATCCCGACGGTCGTTTGTCACGTTAAGGGCAACGCTGCCGGAGGTGGCTTGTTCTAAGCCGGCCGCGATTCGCAAGAACGTCGTCTTGCCGCAACCGCTCGGTCCGACGATCGAGACGAACTCGCCGTCCCCGACGTCGAGATCGATGCCGTCGATCGCCACCGTACCGGAAGCGAAGGCTTTGCGTAAGCCGCGCGCGCTGATCCGTGGCGTTTCCACGGGTGGCCGCGTTCGCCGCCGATGCGGGAAGAGCCCCCGCTGCGCAGAAGCGGTGGCTTACTTATTTCGACGTGCTGAAGGAGGTACTATGGCTCGGAAGTTCCTCATCTCTGCCATTGTCTTGACGTTTGTCTCGTTTGCCGGTGCCGCGTACGCGCAATATGGGCCATCCGCGCAACCCGCGGCAACGCAAGCCCCGATCGCGCGCAAAGTCTTACAAGACACCGAATTTCCCGATAAATACAAGTCGACGCAGGCCTACGTCACCATTGCGCCCGGCGCGTTTGTCGCGTGGCATTCGCATCCCGGCATCGAGATGGGCTACGTGCTCGACGGCGGTGGCGATCTCATGGTCAAGGGTCAGCCGACGCGCCATGTAACGGCAGGCGATTCGTTCTTGAATCCGTCCGGTGCGCCGCATGCATTGAAAAACGGAAGCGCCGTAACGCACGTCCTTTCCGTGTACGTCGTCGACAAGTCCAAGCCACTCGCAACACCAGAGCAAGCACCGCAGTAAGACAGGGCGCCGGGCGCCTTCAGTGGAATCGTCAGGCTGCTTGACTTATCAAGAAGCTGATGGCTGAGGGCGCCCACAAGGCGACGCTCGTCACGGGAGTGATCGGAGCCGACACGCACATCGTCGGCAATCGCATCTTGACGATGGCGCTCGAGGATGCGGGATATAAGGTCGTGTCCCTGGGTGCGCTCACGCCCGCCGAAGAGTTCATCGCGGCAGCGATCGAGACGAGTGCGGATGCGATTTTGATTAGCTCGCTCTACGGCCAAGGCGAGCTCGATTGTCGCGGATTTCGCGAGGCCTGCGTCGAGGCCGGTATCGGCGACGTCCTCGTCTATGTTGGCGGCAATCTCGTGGTGGGAAAACAGCCTTGGGAGGAGGTCGAGCAGCGCTTCTTGGCCATGGGATTCGACCGCGCGTTTCCACCCGGCACGCGTACCGAAGAAGTCGTCGAAACGCTCGCGCGCGATTTTGCACAGCGCGCTGCGCGAACGCCGTCGTGAGCGGTCGCACCGCGCTGCTCATTGACTTCGGCAGCACGTACACCAAATTGCGCGCGATCGATCTCGACGACGTACGCATCGTCGGTACCGGTCAAGGACCGTCCACCGTGCGCAGCGACGTCACAATCGGGATGCGCGCCGCACTTGCGGATCTCGAAGCGAATGTCGGCCGCTTGCCGCAATTCCGTTACCGACTTGCGTCGAGCAGTGCAGCGGGCGGCTTACGAATGGTGACGATCGGTCTCGTTCGCGAGCTCACGGCTGAAGCGGCACGACAAGCCGCGCTCGGCGCCGGCGCGAAGCTCGTCGGGACATTTTCGAACAAGCTGACGCGCAGCGATCTCGACGCAATCGAACGTCTCGCGCCTGACATCATCTTGCTCGCCGGCGGAACCGACGGCGGCAATAGTGAGGTGGTGCTGCACAACGCGAAAGCCTTGGCCGACCGCAAGCTCAGCGCGCCTATCGTCTACGCCGGAAATCGCGTCGTCGCCGATGACGTTCGCGATATTCTCTCGCACATGCCGCTCACGGTCGCAGCCAACGTCATGCCGGAGATCGGCGTGCTTTCGACGGATTCGGCGCGCGACGCAATTCGCGACATCTTCATTAAGCGCATCGTGCACGCTAAAGGCATTGACCGAGCGCAAACGATGTTCGACGACGTCTTGATGCCCACGCCCGCCGCCGTGATGGAAGGCGCGCGGCTACTTGCCGACGGCGACGGCAAACGCGACGGCTTGGGCGAGCTGCTCGTCATCGATCCCGGCGGCGCGACCACGGACGTGCATTCGATCGCGCGCGGCGAGCCTGCTGAAGGCGCGCTGCAAAAAGGCTTGCCCGAACCGCGCGTGAAGCGCACCGTTGAGGGCGATCTCGGTATGCGTCATAGCGCGGCATCGGTCGTAGAAGCGGCCGGCGCCGACCGCATCGCGGCGGATGCGCAGATGGTGCCTTCCGAGGTGGAAGCAATGCTCGCGCACATCGCACAGAATATCGAAGGCATTCCGGAGACGCCGGCGGAGCGCGCATTCGATCGCGCGTTGTTGTTGGCAGCGATCGAGATTGCGGTGAAACGTCACGCCGGCACGATCGAGACCGTTTACACGGCGATCGGACCGGTGCAAGTGCAGCACGGGAAAGATCTGACCCGGATCAAGACGGTCGTGGCGACCGGCGGCGCACCGATTCATCTCGGCGAGCGCGATGCGTTGTTGTCTGCGAGCAAGGGCGATCCCAAGGATCCCCGCTCCTTGCGTCCACGCGAGCCGCAGCTTTATCTGGACCGCGACTACCTGCTGTTCGCAGTCGGTTTGCTCGCGGCCGTCGAACCACAGGCGGCGCTGGCCCTTGCACGCCGTTCTATCACGCCGGCCGATCGCGTCCCACAGGTGCAGTAAATGCAAAGCCTTCAAACTCCACTCTCGCAAGCCCGCATCGATGATGAAACGTTCGCCGCAATGCGCCGTGAGAATCTCGCGCGCTGGCCCACCGGCGCCGGCGTCGATCTCGACGAAGCGGTTGCATATCAACGCGCCCTGCCCGAGCACAAGCGTCTCGGCGCCGTGTTGCGCCGAGCGGACGCTGAAGGCCGTTGTTTGACGCAGCCGCGCGGCGGCTTCGGGACGTTCGACCTGCAAAAGCAGCTCATGGAGATGCTGGATCGGGAAGGCATGGCTGACATTGTGCCGACCACGACCGACAGCTATACGCGCAACGAACAGTTCGCTCGCGCCCAAGAAGGCATCGACGAATCGGAGCGCCTCGGACGCTCCATGCTCAACGGCTATCCGATCGTCAATTATGGCGTCGCGACGACTCGAAAGTTGGTCGAAGCGATCCAAAAGCCGGCGATCATGTTGACCGGAACGTCGATGCCGAAGCTTACCGGGGAAATCGGCTTCGCTGCAGGCTACAGCGGCTATCTCGGCTCCGGCATCGCGTATACCGTTTCGTACATCAAAGAGCTCTCGATCGAGCAGGGCATTCGGAACTATCAATACTTAGACCGGCTCGTCTCGGACTACGCAGCACGCGGCATCGACCTGCATCGGCGGCAGCCGAGCTTTCTGACCGGCACGAACATTCCACCGTCCATTGCTATCGCCGTTTCGGTTCTCGACATGCTTCTTGCGCTTGCGCAAGGCGTGCGCAACTACGGCCTCGAGCTCGGACAGACGCTGCATCTCATTCAAGACGCGGCTGCGATCGCGATGTGTCGCGACCTGTGTCAGGAATACGCGCGCAAAGCCGGCTATGCCGATGTTTTTACACCCGTTACGTCGCTGCATTGGATGGGGGCTTGGCCGCACGATGAAGCACAAGCTACCGCGCTAGTGGCGTACGGCGGAACGCTTGCAGCAATCGGCGGCGCCCTGAGCGTCACGACGAAGAGCGTGCACGAAGCGTTTGGAATTCCGACGCCCGAAGCCAACTGCGAAGCGCTCAAAATGACGCGTATGGCGATCTACATGGCGCGCAAGATTCGTCTCGACGGTCTTCCCGCGTACGAGCGCGAATGCGACCTCATTCGGCGTGAAGTCCGAGCGATCGTGGATCGCGTGCTCGAGCTCGGTGAAGGCGATGCGGCAGTCGGCACGGTGCGCGCGTTCGAAGCCGGCGTGCTCGACATTCCGTGGTCGCCGAATAAATACGTACGCAGCCGCGTCATGCCGGCACGGGACGCCGACGGTTGCTTGCGCATTCTGGATCCCGGCGCGATGCCGTTTCCGAAAGACGTCCTCGCGCTTCACGAAGAGCGTCTGCGCAAGCGCGCCGAGCGCGAGAAGGTTCCCTTTGGACGCGAGCTCGCGGTTTCGAGCGTCTACGAGCTCAGCGAGCCGCTCGACAAACTGCTTTCCGACGGCTGGGCCGCGCAGACGGCATGATCGCACCATCGCGCGTTGCCGAAATCAAAGCGCGGCGGCTCTCGCTTCCGCTCGTTCGGCCGTATCATCTTTCGCTGGGTGCGGTCGAGGCGTTCGAGACGATCGTCGTTGAGGTCGGCGACGGCGAGCGCGTCGGCTACGGCGAAGCGACGTACCTCAACGGCTATACCGACGAAACGATCGAGTCGGGTTGGCAAAGCGTGAAAGAGATCGTCTCGCTGCTCGCCGGCGCCTCGATTTCCCCCGGTCGCGAACGGCTGGCGGCTATGCTCGCACAAGCGCCGTTTACGGTCTCGGCGTTTGGGACGGCTCTCGACATGCTGGAGGGAAACGCCCGTT